>NZ_JARAYQ010000133.1:0-22760 GCF_033794505.1 Streptomyces sp. MB09-01
CGGTGACGTTGCCCCCGCCGGCGCTACGGCCACCGCGGGCAACGTCACCGGCTTCACCCAGTCCGGGAACACCTTCACCGTCACGGCGTCCGGCGGAGCCAAGGCCCGCGTGGTCGTCGCCCGCGCCGACATCTTCCGCCTCTGGCTCTCGCCCGACGGCGCCTTCACCAACGACCCGGCCGGCTCGGACCTCGCCACCACCACCGACTTCGGCTCGGTGGCCACGTCCTACTCCGACGCCGGCGCGTACTACCGGATCACCACCGGAGCCCTCTCCATCCGCGTCAACAAGGCGCCCCTGCGGTTCTCCGTCTACCGCGCGGACAACACCACCCCCGTCTGGCAGGAGACCCAGCCCACCAGCTGGACGGGCAGCCAGACCACCCAGTACCTCGCCCGCGGCGCGGACGAGCAGTTCTACGGCACCGGCCTGCGCCTGGGCGAATGGGCACTGCGCGGCAAGACCGTCCCGATCGCCGTCGACAACAAGTGGCGCGAGAACGACAACGCGAGCCCCGCCCCCTTCTACATGTCCACCAACGGCTACGGCGTCATGCGCAACACCTGGGCCCCGGGCTCCTACGGATTCCACGCGCCCACCACCCTCACCCACGACGAGAAGCGCTTCGACGCCTGGTACTTCACCGGCGACTCGCTCAAATCGGTGCTCGACGCGTACACCGACGTCAGCGGAAAGCCGTTCATGGCGCCGATGTGGGGCTTCGAGCTGGGCAACGCCGACTGTTTCAACGCCTCCAACCCCGACTACCAGGGCGATCACAACCGCCTGCGCCACCAGACCACGCCCGATGTCGTCGGGTACGCCACCGACGCGCGCGCCGCCGACATGCCCTCGGGCTGGTTCCTGCCCAACGACGGCTACGGCTGCGGCTACACCGCGCCCCTCAAGTCGACCGTCGACGCCCTCAAGGCCAAGGGCTTCCAGACCGGCCTGTGGACCTCCACCGGCCTCGGCTCCATCGCCGACGAGGTGGGCAACGCCGGGACCCGGGGCGTGAAGACCGACGTGGCCTGGATCGGCAGCGGCTACAAGTACGCCTTCGACGGAGTACAGCAGGCCGTGGACGGGATCGAGAAGAACTCCGACGCCCGCCGCTACGTCTGGACCGTCGACGGCTGGGCCGGCACCCAGCGCAACGCCGTCGTCTGGACCGGGGACACCCACGGCACCTGGGACGACATGCGCTGGCACGTCCCCGCCCTCACCGGCGCGGGCCTGTCCGGGCTCAACTACGCCGCCGGCGACGTCGACGGCATCTTCGGGGGCAGCCCCAAGACGTACACCCGCGACCTCCAGTGGAAGGCCTTCACCCCGGCCTTCATGACCATGTCCGGCTGGGGCGCGACCAACCCGTCCGCCGGCTACCAGGACAAGCAGCCCTGGCGCTTCGCCGAGCCCTACCTGTCGATCAACCGCAAGTACCTCCAGCTCAAGATGCGGCTGATGCCGTACCTCTACACGATGAGCCGCGTCGCCCACGAGAGCGGCGTCCCCAGCACCCGCGCGATGGTCCTGGAATACCCCGACGACCCGGTGGCCCGCGGGAACCTCACCAGCGGCCAGTTCATGGCCGGCGACTCCCTCCTCGTCGCTCCCGTCGTCACCGACACCTCCGTCCGCGACGGCATCTACCTCCCGGCCGGGAGCTGGACCGACTACTGGACGGGCAAGACGTACGCGGGCCCGGGCTGGCTGAACGGCTACCGGGCACCCCTCGACACCCTGCCCCTCTTCGTCAAGGGCGGCGGCATCGTCCCGATGTGGCCGCAGATGAACCACACGGGCGAGAAGCCGGTCTCCACCCTCACCTACGACATCCACCCGCGCGGCGGCTCCTCCTTCAGCCTGTACGAGGACGACGGCCTCACCCGCGCCCACCAGTCCGGGGCCTACGTCCGCCAGCGGGTCGACGTCACCGCCCCCACCGCCGGCTCCGGCACGGTCACCGTCTCCGTGGGCGCCCCCACCGGCAGCTACACCGGCAAGCCGGCCTCCCGGGGCTATGAGTTCACCCTCCACGTGACCTCCGCGCCCACCGCCGTCACGGCGGACGGAGCCGCCCTGCCCCGGCACACCTCCAAGGCCGCCTACGACTCGGCCGCCACGGGGTGGTTCTTCGACGCCGCGGACCGTTCCGGCGTCCTGTGGGTGAAGACCGGTCCAAAGGCGGGCGCGTTCAGCGTCTCCGCCACCGGCACCACCGTTCCCGTGGCCGAGGCCCTGCCCTCCTCCACGCCCATCGCCCAGTCGGCCTGGTCCCTGGTGTACGCCGACAGTCAGGAGACCAGCGGCGAGAACGGCGCCGCCGCCAACGCCTTCGACGGGAACCCGGCCACCCTCTGGCACACCGCCTGGTCCTCCTCGAAGCCCGCCCCGCTCCCGCACGAGATCCAGATCGACCTGGGCTCCCGCCACACGGTCGACGGCCTCGGCCACCTGCCCCGCCAGGACGGAGGGGTCAACGGCCGGATCGGCTCCTACGAGGTCTACGTGTCCGACACCACGGCCGACTGGGGTTCCCCGGTGGCGAGCGGCACCTTCGCCGACACCGCGGCCGTCAAGACCACCGCCCTCTCCCCGAAGGCCGGCCGCTACGTCCGTCTCAAGGCCCTCACCGAGGCGGGCGGCCGAGGGCCCTGGACCAGCGCCGCCGAAATCACCCTCACCGGCCGCCCGGCCCCGCTCCCGGCGAGCGCCGCACTCGTCAACGCGGCCGCCGCGAGCTGCGTCGACCTACCGCACAGCGCCACCACCCCGGGCACCGAACCCACCCTCTACACCTGTCACGGAGGCCCCAACCAGCGCTGGACCCTGCAGCCCGACGGCCGCCTCACCGGACTCGCGGGGGTCTGCCTCGACGCCGCGAACGCCTCCCGGGTGACCATCCAGACCTGTAACGACAGCGCGGGCCAGAGCTGGCAGGCGGGCGCCCAGAGCACCCTGCGCAACGCCGGCCAATGCCTCACCCCGGCCGGTTCCGCCACCGCCGACGGCACCATCCTCACCCGCACCACCTGCGACGACACCCCGGCCCAGCGCTGGACCTTCACCCCCTGATCCCCTCAGCCGCCGAGCACGGCCTGGCAGTCCCGCCAGGCCGGCTCGCTCAGCAGCCCCCGGAACCGGCCGAACAGCGAAAGGAGTTCGGCTCCCCACGCCTCGCGGAAGACGGGATCGACACGCGCCAGGTCGAGCTCGTTGGCCGCCGACAGTTCGGCGAGGTCCCGCCGCAACTCCACGGCGGGGGAGTGGACGCGGCCCGTGAAACGGTCCCGGAAGGCGGCCTCCGCGCGGGCGAGCGTCGGATACGACGCCGGCCGGTCGCAGGCGGCATAGAGGTACACGATCGCCTCGGCCTCCTCGCCGATCACCTCGGCCAGCTCGGCCCGCCGGGCGAGCGGCAGCAGGGCGGTGGGGAACCCGTCCGTACCGTAGAAGGCGTGGCACAAGCCCGCCTGTTGCAGCGCCGGGCGGGCGCCCCAGCAGGCGAGCAGCGCCCGTACGCGCTCCAGGTGCGCGAGCAGGGTCCCGCCGGGGTGGGCCAGATCCTGCGCACCGAGCTCCCGCAACCATGCGACGGCGCGGTCCGACATCGGCACTCCCTCGGGACATGGTGGTGGGTCGGCACCCGTCCACACCTCTCGCCGGGGGTCCGGACCCCGTGGCGAAGGCGGGGACGGGTTGCCGCCCGGGCCCTGCATTGATCTTGATCCAGCCGAAACCCCAAGTCAATCCTCCGATTTACTCTCCATATCCAAGCGATAGCTTGGGTCTCATGACCCTCGACGATCTTCGTGTGTTCGTGGCCGTCTGCCGTGCCGGCAGCCTCAGTGCCGTCGCCCGCGACCTCGGCTGCACCCAGTCGGCCGTCAGCCAGCACGTCCGCCGCCTGGAGAAGCAGACCGGCACGAGCCTCCTGGAGCGCCACGCCCGCGGTGTCCTCCCCACCGAGGCGGGCCGCATCCTCCAGGCGGCCGCGGCGGACGGCATCGCCGGTCTCGACGGGGCCCTGCGCCGGGTGGACGACCTCGTACGGGGCGGCGGCGGCTCGGTGCGCGTCACCACCGGCGCGACGACCGTGCGGCACTTCATGTCCGAGGCCGTCGTCACCTTCCGCCGCCTCCACCCCGGAGTGAGCCTGGAGTTCCAGACCGAGAACTCCAGCCGCAGCTGCTTCGACGCCCTCGCCGCCGACGACCTCGACCTCGCCTGGATCACCATCGGCAGGCCGGTCCGCGGCATCGAACAGCGCCCGGTCATGGAACTGCCCTGGGTGCTCGCGGTCGGCGCCGACGACCCCCTGGCAGCCCGCCCGAGCATCGATCCCGCCGACCTCGCCGGCATCCGCCACATCCGGCTCCCGGAGAACTCCGCCTCCCGCGGCCACCTCGACGCCGCCTTCGCCGAGTCGGGGATCCACGTACGCTCCGACACCAGCGTGGCCGACTGGGACACCGCCCTGCTGCTCGCCGAACTAGGCCTGGGACACGCCGTCGTGCCCGCGCTGCCCGGCTGGCAGGTCCCCGGCTCCGACGGCTCGCTGCGCCTCGTGCCCATCCCCGCCCTGCCGCCGCTGGCCGTCGGCTGGGCGGTCCGCCGCTGGGCGGCCCTCGCCCCGCCGGCCCTCGTCTTCGCCGACGAGGTCGCCCGCAGCTGCCGGGCGCGCGCCGCCGGGCAGCAGTGACGCCGCGACCAGTCCCACGGCGCCCAGCGCGGCCAGGGCCGGCAGCGACGGGCCGTGCACCCCGGCGCTCGCGGCCACCGCGATCCCCAGGGCCGGGCCGACGTTCATGGCCGTCTGCTTGAGCCCGCCGACGACCCCGGCGTAGCCGGCCGGAGCCTCGCCGACCACGGCCCCGGTGGCGGTGACCATGACGGTCGTGAACCCGGCGCCGAGCACCCCGAAGGCCACCCCCGACGCGGAGCCCAGCCCCGCGATCCCGGCGACGACCAGCGCCGTACCGGTGAGGGCCGTCCGCCGAGGCCCGAACCGGCGCAGCGCCGCCCCCGCCACCGGCGCGCCCGAGACCATCAGTGCGGTCAGCGGCAGGACCCGCAGTCCGGTGTCGAGCGGGTCCAGTCCCTGGACGTCCTGCAGCCGGAAGGTGGCCGTGAACAGGGCCCCGAACATCCCTGCGGAGACCACCAGCAGCAGCGCCATCGAGGCCGTCACCGCCCGGGTCCGGGCCACGGCGGGCGGTACGAGCGGCAGTTCGGAACGCCGCTCGCGCCGTACGAACAGGGCCGCGAGCACGGCGGACGCCCCGAACCCCAGCGCGGTCGGCGCACCGGTCCACCCGTACGCCGGTACGCCGACCAGCGCGTGCACGAACACCGCGAGGGCCGTCGCCAGCAGGGCCGCACCGGCCATCTCCAGCCGTCCGGCCTCCGTGCGCGGCGGCGCTGGCGCCCGTACGGCGAGCGTCAGCGCGGCGATCACCACGGCCACGGGCACATTGATCACGAACACGGCCCGCCAGTCCCACTGGGCGACCAGCAGGCCCCCCAGCAGCGGACCGGCCGCCGCGGCCACCCCGATCGCGCTGGTCCGCACGGCGACCGGAGCGGCGAGCCGGTCGGGCGGATAGGCCAGCCTCAGGAGCGCCAGCGTCGCGGGCTGGAGCAGCGCACCGAACACGCCCTGCACGGCGCGCAGCCCGATCACCCAGCCCACGCCGGGCGCGAGGACGATGCCCGCCGAGGCCGCGGCGAATCCGAGCACGCCGACGAAGAGCAGCCGGGCGTGCCCGTACCGGTCGCCGAGCCGCCCCGCGACGACCAGGAACGCGGCCACCGAGAGCAGGTAGGCGGTACTGGTCCACTGGACCTGCGTCACGCTCGCCCCGAGGTCGCGCCCGAGGCTCGGCTGCGCCACCGTCAGCACGGTGCCGTCGAGGGCGACGATCATGGCGCCGGCCACGCTGACGAGGAGTGAGATCCGCTGCCTCACGCGGGTACACCCCCGAGGTGCGCGTCGACGGCGGCGCCGACGAGGCGCTCGACCCCGGCGGCCCGGTCCTCACCGAGGACCAGCGGCAGGCTGCCCCAGCGCCACAACTGCGCCACACCGTGCAGGTTGGCCCACAGCGCGGCAGCGGTGACGGAGGGTTCGGCCGCCCCGCAACGGGAGACGAGCGCGACGAGGAGGTGGAACAGCGGCAGGGTCGAATCCCGCAGCCGGGGCTCGCCCGAGGGGTTCTGGTCCGTGCTGTCCAGCAGGTCGTGCCGGAACATCAGCTCGAACATCCCGGGCTGCTCCAGCGCGTAGCGGACGTAGGCGCACCCGATCGCCCGAACCCGCTCCCGGGCCGAGGACCTCTCGGCGTCGGCTTCGGCGGTCACGGCCGCGATCCTCCGGCCGAGGTCCGCGAACCCGCGCCGGGCGATCGCCGACAGCAGGGAGTGGTGGGTGGGGAAGTACCGGCGGGGTGCGCCGTGCGAGACACCCGCCCTTCGCGCGATCTCCCGTAGCCCCAGTGCGCCGGTTCCCTCGCTCGTGACGAGCTCCGCACCGACGTCGATCAGCCGTTCCCGAAGGGGTCTCTCCTGGTCCATGGGCCCTTGTCTACCAGCAGGAGTAGACAGTGTCTACCGACATCGGCCGTGGCGGAGCCGGCTGACGAGGACGCGCGGGGCGGCGCGGAGGATGATGGAGGGGCCAGGGGTGAAGCCCGAGCGTGAACCGCCCGACCGGCGGAGGAGGTGCACGTGCCATGACGGAGCACGACGGCGGTCCGGCGGCGCGGAAGCTGGAGGAGGGCAGGCTGCTCAAGGAGCTGGAGGCCATCCACCGCACGCGCCACGAGACCCTGCTGCACGGGTCCGACGACGCGCTCGTCACCCACACGAAGCGGATGAACGAGCTGGAACACGAGTACGTACGCCGCCACCCGCAGCGGGCCCAGACCGCGGGCCGCACCCGCTCGGGCGCCCGCGCCCGCACCACCGGCGACGAATAGGCCGTCCCTCACGGACCGTGCGGGCCTTCGGGTCCCGGTCCGGGCCCCATCCCGGTTGTTAGCCTGCGCCGATGGGACTGGACATCACCGTGGTCATGGCCGACTGGGGACAACTGGCCCGGATACCGGCGGACGGGCGCCTGGACGCGCTGACCGACGCCGTGTGTCCGGACTTCTGCTGCGTCCCGTGCGAGGACGCCGACTTCGCGGTGCCGGGCGGCTGGGTATGGCCGCGGCGGTCATCGTGGTGCGCCGAGTACCGGTTCTTCGGAACCAGCGGTTCCTACAGCTACCACTTCCATCTGGCCCATGCCTGGGACGACATCAGGGCATCGGCCGCCCCCGGCCTGCGGGCCGCCCTCGACCGCTTCCTGGGCGGCCTGGTGTGGAGCGGTCCGGACGGTGGCGGGCAGGCGGGTCCGGACGACGGCCCGGCGCCCGCGGGCGGGTTCCCGGACGACCCCGCGCCGTGGCGCCCGCGCGTCCTCCTGCTCCGGGCGCCGGACGAGGTTCCCGCGCTCGTCCGTGCCTGGGAAGCGGCCGCGCCGCAGCTGGAAGGACTTCGCGAGCCCTACGGCGCCTCCGGCCGGACGGCCCGGCCGGAGGCCTTCGACGACACCGTCGCGCTCCTGCGCGAGTGGGGCGAGGTGGTCACCCAGGCAGCCGAACGAGGCTGGGGCCTGGTCGGACTGCCGTGGTGATCCTGGGGGCGGGGCCGGTCACCGCGCGGCGTAGGGGAGCAGGGCCATCTCGCGGGCGTTCTTGATCGCGGCGGCGAGCCGGCGCTGCTGCTGGGCGCTGACCCGGGTGACGCGGCGGCTGCGGATCTTGCCGCGGTCGGAGACGAACGTCCGCAGCAGGTCGGTGTCCTTGTAGTCGATGTGCGTGATCTCGGCGGCGTCCAGGGGATGGGGACGGGCCTTGACGGGCTTGCGGGGGTCCTGACGGCGGGCCATGCGGATTCCTTCTTGGGGGACGGGTGTGCGGGACGGGCTTGGGGGACAGGTGTGCGGGACGGTCTACGAAACGGGGTCGAGCAGCGCGCCGAAGGCGGTCGGCAGGCGCTTCCACGCCTCCCGCCCGGCGGCGTACTCGGCGTCGGTCAGCAGGCACGAGTCGAGGAGCCGCGCCAGCCCTTCACCGTCGAGGCCGGGTGAGGTGAAGACCAGGTGCTGGCAGCGGTCGCCGTGCTCGGGATGCCAGCCCAGGGCGGCGGCCGCCCTGCGCACGGGAGGCACCATCTCCCAGGCGGCGTCCGGGAGGGAGGCCAGCCACGGACCGGTGTTCTCCACGCAGAGCGCGCCGCCCGCGGCCTCCCAGGCCAGCAGGGTGTCGGGCCGGTCGGCGAGCCAGAAGCGGCCGCGGCTGCGCGCCGCCGCGCAGGCGAGGTCCTCCAGAGCCTCGTAGAGCCGCTCCGGGTGGAAGGGGCGGTGGCGGTGCCAGACCAGGGTGGCCACTCCGGCCTCGTCCGCCTCCTGGGGAAGCAGCGCGCAGGCCGGATGCTGTGCGGCGGCCGCCGCCTCGGTGTCGAATCCGGCGAAGGCGAGCCGCGCCAACTCACCTGACCCGATGTGCACCCGGCGAGCGGTGGGGTGGAGCTGGGCGAGCAGGGCGCGGTCCTCGTCGTCCGCGTCCGCACCGTCGACGAGCGCGAGGACGGGCGGGTACTCCAGCTGCCGGGCCCAGGTGTCCCCGACGGTCCGCCGGTCGGTCGCCGCCGAGGCGAGCCCCGCCTCCGCCAGGTCGTCCCCGTTGGCGAGGTACGGCAGGACGAGGGCGGGGTCGACGGCGGTGATCACATTGGTCAGGTCCAGCGCCCCGCCGCCGTGCGCGGCGACGACCTCGGCCATCGCGCGCGGCTCGACGGAGTCCCACAGCTCGACGACGGCGAGCCGGGTCCGGCCGTCCGCGGCCAGCCGCCGCAGTTCCGGGACGAGGTCCTCGCGCAGCGCGCAGCACGCGCAGTCGCCCACGAGCGGGGCCTCGCCGCGGGACAGCTCGCCCGAGGCGTCGCGCACGAGGCGCCGTACGGTGCCCTCGGCCGCCGTGGCCAGGTCGTGGTGCAGGGCGACACTGCAGGGCACCGTCGTGAGCAATTCCCGCACCGCGCTCCGGCGGGCGTCCGCGTGGAGTCCGCCGACGATGACGACGGGCAGGGTCACGGCTTGCTCCCGTAGCGGCGCTGGAAGCGCTCGACGCGGCCGGCGGTGTCCAGGACGCGGGCGGTGCCGGTGTAGAAGGGGTGGCTCTGCGAGGAGATCTCGACGTCGATGACCGGGTAGGTGGTGCCGTCCTCCCACTCGACCGTCTTGTCGCTCGTCGCGGTCGACCGGGTGAGGAAGGCGAAGTCGGCGGCCTTGTCGCGGAAGACGACGGGGCCGTAGGCGGGGTGGATTCCAGGCTTCACGGGTTGCTCTCCGAGGGCTCGGGGGAGGTGGGGTCAGCGCTCTTCGCGGAAGTCGACGTGCCGGCGGACCACCGGGTCGAACTTGCGCAGCACCATGCGGTCGGGGTCGTTGCGCCGGTTCTTGCGGGTGACGTACGTGTAGCCGCTTCCTGCGGTGGAGCGGAGTTTGACGATCGGTCGTACTTCGTTGCGTGCCATGGGCCTAGTATATGGGAATGGTTTCCATTATCAATAAGGTCCTCGACGAGGGGCGCCACGTGCGGCTCGCGCTCAGGGCGAAGGCGATCAAGGCCATCGATGCCATGGGTGTCGAAGGTGCGGTGGCCCGGGTCGACGTGAGCGGGGAGAAGGGCTGATGGCGAAGAAGAGCAAGATCGCGCGGAACGAGAGGCGCAAGGTGGTCGTCGAGCGGTACGCGGCCCGGCGGGCACAGCTGAAGGAGGTCCTGCGGCGGCCCTCCTCCACCGAGCCCGAACGCGCCGCCGCACTCGCGGAGCTGCGGCGCCAGCCGCGCGACGCGAGCGCCACGCGGGTGCGCAACCGGGACGGCGTGGACGGGCGGCCGCGCGGGCACCTGCGCAGGTTCGGGCTGTCCCGCGTGCGGATGCGCGAGCAGGCGCACGCGGGATTCCTGCCGGGGGTCACCAAGTCGTCCTGGTGACGGCCGGGCAACGGGACCGGCCCGCACCCCCGAGGGGTGCGGACCGGTCCCGTTCGTCCACTACTGCTGCGGTTGGTACTTCCGGCTACTTCTGGGCGTGCCGGCCCAGGAAGAAGAGCAGCCAGACGAAGCCGGCGAACACGTGCGTGCCGAAGACGTAGAAGAAGGCGCGCAGGGCCACGCCGTTCTCCTTCCATCTCTCGTGCTTCTTCGCCGTGGCGGTCTCGGCCTGGTGCCCGTCGGTCACTCTGCATCTCCGGTGCGAGCGCAGCGCCGCGCCGCACGGATCTTCTTTGCCTCGCATGAGACAATTTTGTATCGTTCGACGCGAAGGAGGCTCATGATGGTGCACGAAGAAGAACTGCTGGACGGCGCCGCCCGCGTCCTCGCCGGAGATCACAGCGCCTCGATGGTGCAGATCGCCGCCGGCATCGGGACCAGCCGGGCCACGCTCAGCCGCCGTTACGCGACCCGGGAGGCCCTGCTGAAGGCCGTCGCGGTCCGCGCGATCGAGGTGGTCGACGGGTGCCTGGCCCCGCTCGACCTGGCCGAGAGCGCCGACGGGCCCGCCTTCGACGCCGCGCTCGAGGACCTGGTCCTCGCCCTGATGCCCGCCGCGCACCTCTACGGCTTCACCTCGCGCGACGCCACCGTGCTCGCGGACCCGGAGTTCCGGGCCGGCGTGGACCGGCAGGACCAGCGGGCCCTGGCCTTCCTCGCCCTCGGCCAGCGGCTGGGGCGGCTGCGCGCCGATCTGCCGCCGTACTGGATCTGGTACTCGCTCTGGGGTCTGCTCGACGCTGCCGCCGAAGGCGTGCGCGACGGCCACCTCGCCCCCCGCCAGATCGGCCACCTGGTCCTCACGTCCTTCCTCAGCGGGACGCGGCCCGCCGCGCAGCCCCCCGCCGGCGACCCCGCACCCTGACCCGCGCGCCACCGCGCACACCTCGAACGACCCTGAACGGAACCCGATGCACACCCCCGCGCCGGCCCCCCGCAGGTGGCTCGTCCTGGCGATCCTCTCCGGCAGCCTCCTGCTCATCTCCATGGACACCACGATCCTCAACGTGGCGTTCCCCTCGCTCGTCGGCGACCTCCGGCCCGGCGCCGTGCAGCAGCTGTGGATCATCGACGTCTACGCGCTCGCCCTGTCCGGCCTGCTGGTCACCGCGGGCGCGCTCGGCGACCGCTGGGGCCGCAAGCGGCTGCTCATGGCGGGCTTCGGCATCTTCTCGCTGGCCTCGCTCATAGCCGTGTTCTCCACCGAGGCCTGGCACGTGATAGCCGCCCGCGCCCTGCTCGGCGTCGGCGGCGCGGCCATCATGCCGTCCACCGTGTCGATCCTGCGCACCGTCTTCACCGATGCCAGGGAGCGCGCCTTCGCGCTCGCCGTCTGGGCGGCCGTCTTCGGCGGTGGCATGGCCTTCGGACCCGTGGTCGGCGGGCTGCTCGTCCAGGACCACGGCTGGCACTCCGCCTTCCTCCTGAACCTCCCCGTCGCAGCCGCCATCGTCGCGGCCGGCCTGCGCTACCTGCCCGAATCGCGTTCCCCGCGCAGCACCGGCGCCTGGGACTGGTGGGGCGTCGGCCAGTCCGTCGTCGGCATGCTCGCCCTGGCCGGGGGCATCAAGCAGCTCGGCAAGAGCGGGGTCGCCGACCCGCTGCCCTGGGCCCTGCTCCTCGTCGCCGCCGTCGCGCTGACCGTTTTCGTACGCCGCCAGCTGCACCTGGACAACCCGCTGCTGCAGGTCCGGCTGTTCGCCAGGCCCGCCTTCAGCGTCGCGGCCACCGCGATCTTCCTGCCCATGGTGGGCATGGGCGCGATCCTGTTCCTGGTCACCCAGTGGTTCCAGTACGGCGAGGGCTACACCCCACTGCAGGCCGGAGTGCGGCTGCTGCCCGCCCCGCTCGCCCTGATCGCGGCCTCGATGGTGGCCCCCTCGCTGATGCAGCGCTTCGCGATCCGCCACGTGCTGGGCGCCGGACTGGTCGTCCTGGCCCTCGGCATGGCCCTGCCCTGGACCCTCCAGCAGTTCACCGGCCTGGGCTACCCGGCGTTCGCGGCCGCCCTGACCGTGATGGGCGCGGGCGCCGGCATCGCGACCACCGTGGCCTCGGTGACCCTGGTCTCCGCCGCCCCGGCGGCCGAGGTCTCCAGCGCCGCCGCCATCGAGGAGACCTGCTACGAGCTCGGCTCGGCCATGGGCGTCGCCGTCCTCGGCTCCACCGCGGCGGTGCTCTACCGGGAGAACCTGCCCGCCCTCGACCTGGACGGCCCCACCGCCGCCGCCGTACGGGACTCCGTCGGCGAGGCCGCGCACACCGCCGAACGGCTGGGCGGCGCCGTCGGCCAGGCCCTGCTCGACACCGCCTCGCAGGCCTACACCCTGGCGATCACCCCGGCGTTCCTCCTGGCCGGCGGCCTCGCGGTCGTGGCGGCGGCCACGACCTGGACGCTCATTCCGCGCGACCTGCGGCCCACCGAGAACCACTGAGCCGGGCGGGCCCGAAGGCGGGCACGGCGGGCGCCGGGCCCAGGGTGGTGGTGCCCGGCGCCGCCCGGTGGCCCAGACCCGTGCGGTAGGCGTCCATCGCCGCCTCCACCCGGCCCGTGCGCCGCATCAGGTCGCCCAGCAGCCGGCACAGATCGGCGAGGTCGCCCGTCGCCCCGCTGCGCTCCAGCAGTGCGAGTGCCTGCACGTAGTGCTCCTCGGCGGATTCGGTGTCGCCGCGCTCCTCGGCCATCAGGCCGAGCAGCCGGTGCGCGCCGCCCGCGTGCACGGCGCCGTGGCGGTTCCCCAGGTCCAGCAGTGCGGAGAGCAGCCCGGCCGCTTCCTCGTACCGGCCGAGCTGGCGCAGTACGTCGGCCAGTTCGACCTCCACCTGGGCCGTGTAGAGGCCCGCGCGGCGGGCCGACAGCATGTCCCGGGCCGTGCGCAACTCCCGTTCCGCCGAGGCGAGCTCGCCGTTCTGGGCCTGCACGTAGCCGCGCATCCAGTGGCAGTGCGCCAGATCCGTCCGCAGCCGCAACTGCCCGTAGATCGCCTGGGCCTTGGCGAGGGAGGCGTCGGCGTCGGCCACCCGCCCCTCGGCGAGGAAGGTCCGGGCCACCTGCCGGTGCATCCCCGCCACCAGCGCCGGATCGTTGACCTGCGGAGCCAGTGCGAGCGCGAGCTCGGCGGCGTGGGCGGCGCGGGCATGGGCGCCCATGTCGATGTACGGCCCGATCACCGCGGCGTGGAGCAGGACCAGTGCGTCCGGGTCGGCGAGCCCGCTCGCGCCCAGCTCGTCGATGGTGGATTCGAGGAGGTAGCAGGCGTAGCGCAGCTCGCCGGCGAGCAGGTGCGCCACGGCGCGACCGCGGATCGGCCGGGCACGGCGGGGCAGCGGCTGGTCGGCCAGCAGGCGTTCGGCCGCCTCGAAGTGGGCGATCGCGTCCGGCAGTTCACCGGCCTCCAGGGCGCATTCGCCGAGTCCGAGCCGGGCCTCCGCCTGCTCGGGGACGAGCCCGAGCTCCTCGGCTTCGGCGAGCAGGCGCCGGTAGCGCACGGCGGCCTCGGCGGCCGCGCCCGTGGCGAGCGTCTGCTGGGCGCCGGTGAGGGCGAGCCGCAGCTCGGTCGCCAGATGGGCGGGACGGCCGGTGGTCAGCTCCTCGTACGAGGTGCCCAGGCGCGCGGCGAGGAAGCGCAGCGCGGTCTCGGAGGGGCGGACCTTGCCCGACTCCAGGGTGGAGATATAGGCCGAGGTATACGCGGGATCCGCCAACTGTCGCTGGGTCAGACCCAGTTCACCGCGCATGCGCTGAACCCTGCTGCCGATCAGTGCCGGTTCGTCCATGAAGTCCCCCTTGTTGCTCGAACTCCCCAGTATTCAGGGGGAGCAGGCATTGCGCACCTCTCGCGCGCCACCTAGTTTAAGCAACCACTTCAGTAGATTTATCTGACCGCTTAACTTCCGTTTCCGGGGGAGGACTTCATGGTTCGAGTCAGACGTCCGGCCGTGCGCACGGCGCTGCGCGCTGCCGTCGCGACGGTCTGCGCGACCGCCGCGCTGGTGGCCGCCGGGCCCGCGGACGCGGCCGACCCGCCGGCCGCCAAGAGCCGGGTGGAGGTGGAGATACCGGGGCCGGAGCAGGGCGGCGACGCCGGATCGGGCCACGCCCGGGTACCGGCCGCGGGCGGCCCCGCGAAGAGCGCGGGCCGGCTCTCGCCGGCGCAGCGGGAGGCGGACGGCGCGGTCACCAAGCTGATCGACAACGGCTCCACCGCCGACCGGCTCGACGTCGTGGTCATCGGTGACGGCTACACCGCCGCCGAGCTGGCGCGCTTCCACGCCGACGCCGAGCAGAAGTGGGCCGAGGTGACGGCCGTCGAGCCGTACACCACGTACCGGAACCTCTTCAACGTCTGGACGGTCGACGCGGTCTCCCACGACTCCGGCGTCTCCGGCGACCCCGACCCCGCCACCGTCCGCGACACCGCCCTCGGCTCGTACTTCTGGTGCGAGGGCATCGAGCGGCTGCTCTGCATCGACCAGCCCAAGGTCGACGCTTACGTGGCGAAGGCGCCCGAGGCCGACCTGGTCGTCGTCCTGGCCAACAGCGCCAAGTACGGCGGGGCCGGCTACAACGAACCCAGCGCCACCCTCGGTTACGAGGGGATCTCCACGGCCTCGGCGGGCCATCCGAAGTCCGGCCAGGTCGCCATCCACGAGACCGGCCACTCGCTGGGCAAGCTCGCCGACGAGTACTTCTACCCGGGCGTCCCGGACTACGAGAAGTACACCGGCCCCGAGCCCGCGGAATCCAACAGCACCGCCCTGACGGCCGAGCGGATGGCCGCGCAGCGGGCCAAGTGGTACCGCTGGCTCGGCGAGGAGTCACCCGACGGCGGCACGGTCGGCGCCTACGAGGGCGGCAACTACTTCGTGACCGGGCTCAACCGGCCCACCGACAACTCGCTCATGCGGGTCCTGGGCAAGCCCTTCAACCTCCCCGGCGTCGAATCCATGATCGCCGGGTTCTACCAGCATGCGCGGGTCGTCACCCCCCTCACGCCGACCGACCGCACCCTGCGGATGCGGCACACGGCGAAGGCGGCCGTACCGAGGCTGAACGGGGCGGACGGCCGGCAGCTGGTGGTCCGCTGGTACCTCGACGGCCGGGAGCTGAGGCGCTTCGAGGGCCGCACCGAGGTGCCGGTGGCGGAGCTGTGGCTGTTCGACCTCCGGACGCACCGGCTGTCGGTCACGGCCGAGGACCGCACGCCCTCGGTACGCGACCCGAAGATCGTCCGTACGCTGCGGTCCACGGCCACCTGGACGGTCAGGCTCTGAGAGCCGCCCCACCCGCTCCCCTCACACCCGGCGCCAGCAGGCCAGCGCCCACGAGAACAGCCCGAACAGCACGAGCCCGGCGGCGACCAGCACGAGGAGCCACGGTCCCGCCGGGGTCTGGGCGAACGCCCGGAGGGTGTCGTCGACGCCCTTCGCCTGCGAAGGGTCGTAGCGCAGGGCCGCGTAGACGACGAAGGCCCCGGCCGCAGTGAAGAGCGCGCCGCGGGCCACGCCACCGGTGACACCGAGGAACTCGACCGCCTTGCGGACGCCCTCGGGCACCCGGTCCATCGCCAGCTCCTTGCGGAACGAGCGCCGGGCCGCCTGTACGGCGATCACGATGCCGCCGACGGCGATGGCCACTCCGGCCGCCCCCACCCACCACGGGCCGCCCGGCAGGTCCATCACCTTCGACGTCACGTCGCGCGACTGGTCGTCGCCGGAGCGCCCGCCGCCGGATCCGGCCGCGAAGGACAGCACCGAGAACGCGACCACCCCGTAGAACACGGTCCGGGCCGCCGCCGCCAGCCGCTTGGAGGCCTTGTCGCCGTCGGGACCGGCGGCGCCGAACACGGCCTCCGACAGCCGCCACAGCATCATGCACACGAACCCGACACCGACCGCCCACACGAGGAAACCGCCGAGCGGCTTCTCCGCGAGCTCCTGGAGCGCACCCGAACGGTCCGCCTCCTTGCCACCCGCGCCGAACGCCACACGGACCGCGAGCACGCCGACGAGCACGTACAGCACACCACGGGCGACCAGCCCGCACCGGGCGACCACCTCCCGGCCCGTGCCGCCCCGGGACCCGGTCCGGGCGCCCTTTCTCGCTGCTCGGCCGACCGCTTCCCGGCCCGTGCCGCCCCGGGACCCGGTCCGGGTGCCCTCCTGGGCGCTCTCTCTCGCCGCTCGGCCGACCATGAGGATCAGCTCCCCTCCGCTCGTTCCGGCGCGGCTCGCGGACGCGTACGCGTCGGACGGCGTGCCGGACATCTCGGCGTGCGGCTACCCCCGCGCCGCCCCTCCATGCGGGGCCGGGAGCCGCCGCGCGCCGGAAACGTACCGGCCGGTGGCCGCGCGACGGATCGCGGCGGCCACCGGCCGGGGTACGGAGGAGAGACGCGGGGCGCGGGCTCCAGAGCTACATGGGGTCCATACCGCGGTCGTCCATCCGGCCCTCCTGATCGCTCTGCTCCTGGAGGCGGCGGGCCTTCTCCTTCAGCCGCTGGCGCTCCTCCGGGTCGGTCGAACGCTCGGCCGCGTCGTTCAGCTCCTTGGCCTTGGCGCGCATCTGCTGGGACCGGCCGCGGGATTCGCCTGAAACGCTCATGATCGCTCCTTGATCAGTGGGGGAGAGCGGGCGGATTCAGCGAACCAGCACTGTCGTGCGCCCGCATCTCGAAGCGTCACCGAGCGTGATCCACAACCCACGGCCCACGGCCGCGCCCGATCGGCCGGCCGCGATCGGCTGCGCGCGAACGGCCCTCTACGGATGCCGGACCGCGGAGATTCGGAGAGCCTGTGGTCGTGAGCCGAACCGACCCCGCGCAGCACGCCGCCCCCGCCACCCGCACCCCGATCAGGCTGCGCGTCAACGGCACGGACCACGCCCTGCGGCCCGACCACCGCGTCACCCTCCTCGACATCCTCCGGGAGGAACTGGACCTCACCGGGGCGAAGAAGGGCTGCGACCACGGCCAGTGCGGCGCCTGCACCGTGCTCCTCGACGGGCGGCGGGCGTACAGCTGCCTGCTGCTCGCCGTCGCGCAGGACGGCGCGGAGGTCACCACGGTGGAGGGCCTCGCCGCCACCGTGCCGGGCGGCGGCCCGCACCCGCTCCAGCGGGCCTTCCTCGCACGCGACGCGTTCCAGTGCGGCTTCTGCACGCCCGGCCAGCTCTGCTCCGCCGTCGGAGCCCTCGCGGAGGCCGCGGCGGGCCACCCCTCCGCAGCGACCCCGGCCGAGGCCCTGGCCGCGCCCGGCGCCGTGACCCTGACCGCGGAGGAGATCCGGGAACGGCTCAGCGGCAACCTCTGCCGGTGCGGTGCCTACCCGGGGATCGTCCAAGCCGTGACGGACGCGGCCGGCGCGGCCGACACGGCAGGCGCGGCGGACGCGGCAGGGCCGACTGATGCGGCAGGCGGGGCCGACGCTGCGGGAGTGGTCGCATGAAGCCCTTCGGCTACGTCAGGGCCACCACCCTCCAGGAGGCCACCGAGGCCCACGCGGCCCACCCCGGCTCCCGCTACCTCGGCGGCGGCACCAACCTCGTCGACCTGATGAAACTCGGCGTAGAGACCCCCGGCACCCTCGTCGACATCTCCCGCCTCCCGCTGCACGCCATCGAGGAACTGCCCGGGGGCGCCCTGCGCATCGGAGCCACGGCCCGCAACACCGACGTGGCCGCCCACCCCCTCGTACGCGCCCGGTACCCGGCCCTCGCCCAGGCGCTGCTCGCCGGGGCGTCGGCGCAGCTACGCAACGTCGCCACCACCGGCGGCAACCTGCTCCAGCGCACCCGGTGCACCTACTTCCAGGACGTCTCCAAAGCCTGCAACAAGCGCGAGCCGGGCACCGGCTGCGCCGCCCGGGACGGCATCCACCGCGACCACGCCGTGCTCGGGCACTCCGCCCACTGCATCGCCACCCACCCCTCGGACCTGGCCGTGGCCCTCGCCGCGCTCGACGCCGGCATCGAGCTGTACGGGGCCGGGGGAGCCACCCGGACCGTGGCGGCCACCGACTTCCACCGCCTGCCCGGAGACCACCCCGAGCAGGACACCGTCCTGCGCGGCGGGGAGATCGTCACCGCGGTGCTCGTGCCCGCCGCCGCCCCGGGTTCCGTCTCGCTGTACCGCAAGGCCCGCGACCGGGCCTCGTACGCCTTCGCGCTGGCCTCCATTGCCGCGGTCCTCGACCTCGACGGCGACACGGGCCGCATCCGACGCGTCGCCCTCGCCTTCGGGGGACTCGCCCACCGGCCCTGGCGGGCCACCACGGCCGAACGGGCGCTGACCGGGGCCGAGCCGACCGCCGACGCGTTCCGCGAGGCGGCCGAGGCGGAGCTGGCCGAGGCCCGGCCCCTGCGCGACAACGCCCACAAGGTCGTGCTCGCCCGCAACCTGGCCTGCGACGCGCTCGGCACGCTCCACGCACGCGCCCGCCGCAGCCCTTAGCCACACCCGTCGCCACACCCGCAGCCGCACCCCGAAGAGGAGCCGGCCATGCCCGCGCACACCGCACTCGGTACGCCCACCGTCCGCGTCGAGGGCCCGGACAAGCTCACGGGCGCCGCGCGCTACGCCGCCGACCACACCCCGCCCGGCTGCGCGCACGCCTGGCCCGTGCCCGCCACCGTCGCGCGCGGCCGGATCACCGCCGTGGACGTCGCCGCCGCGCTCGAAGTGCCCGGCGTCCTCGCCGTCCTCACTCCGTACGACGCACCCCGCCTGGGCCCGGCGGACGACCCCACCCTGCGGCTGCTCCAGGACACCGCCGTCCCGCACCGCGGCTGGTACGTGGCCCTGGCCGTCGCCGACACCCCGGAGGGCGCGCGGGCCGCCGCGGAGGCGGTGCGCATCAGCTACGCGCCCGAACCGCACGACGTCGGCTTCCGCGAGGACCACCCCGGCGTGTACGTGCCCGAGGAGGCCAACGGCGGCTATCCCGCCGAGCGCGAACAGGGCGATCCCGACGCGGCGCTCGCCGCCGCGCCCGTACGGATCGACTGCGTATACGGCGTGCCGGCCCTGCACAACCACCCCATGGAGCCGCACGCGGCCACAGCCGCGTGGGACACCGGGCGCGGGCGGCTGACCGTGTACGACTCCAGCCAGGGGGCCGACCTGGTCCGCAGGACGCTGGCCACGCTGTTCGGCCTGCCCGAAGACCACGTCCACGTGGTCTCCGAGCACGTCGGGGGCGGCTTCGGATGCAAGGGCACCCCGCGCCCCCACGTGGTCCTGGCGGTCATGGCCGCCCTGCACACCGGGCGTCCCGTCAAACTCGCGCTGCCGCGCCGCCAGTTGGCCGCCACCATCGGATACCGGTCGCCGACCCTGCACCGGATCGCGCTCGGTGCCCGCCGCGACGGCACCCTCACCGCCCTCACGCACACCGTCACCACCCAGACCTCCCGCGTTCGGGAGTTCGTCGAGCAGGCCGCCGTACCGGCCCGGGTCATGTACGCCGCTCCGGACATGCGCACCACCCATCGCGTCGTCGCGCTCGACGTGCCCACCCCCTCGTGGATGCGCGCCCCCGGGGAGACCCCCGGCATGTACGCCCTGGAATCGGCCATGGACGAACTGGCCGACGCGCTCGGCATGGACCCCGTCGAGCTGCGGATCCGCAACGAGCCCACGCGCGAGCCCGACAGCGGCCGGCCCTTCAGCAGCAGGAACCTCGTCGCCTGCCTGCGGGAGGGCGCGGACCGGTTCGGGTGGGCCGCCGCGCGCACGCCGCGCCCCGAGGGGCCGCTGCTGGTCGGCGCGGGCGTGGCCGCCGCCACCTACCCCGTCTGGATCGCCCCTTCCACCGCCCGGGCCAGTGCCCGGCCCGACGGCACCTACCTCGTCGAGATCAACGCCACCGACCTCGGGACCGGCGCCCGCACCGTCCTCGCGCAGGTGGCCGCCGACGCCCTCGGCGTGCCGCTCGCGTCCGTGACGGCGGCCATCGGCCACACCGGCCTGCCCGCGGCCTCCCTCGCCGGGGGCTCCGCCGGAACCGCCTCCTGGGGCTGGGCGGTGCACGATGCCTGCACCGCCCTGGCCGCGGACCTGGCCCGGCACCGGGGGCCGCTGCCGCCCGAGGGGCTGTCCGCGACCGCCGACACGACGGAGTCGGTCGGGCAGAAACCCCCGTACGCCCGCCACGCCTTCGGCGCGCACTTCGCGGAGGTGCAGGTCGACACCGTCACCGGCGAAGTGCGCGTACGCCGCCTGCTGGGCGTGTACGCGGCCGGGCGCATCCTCAACCCGACGACGGCCCGGTCGCAGTTCATCGGTGGCATGGTCATGGGCCTCGGCATGGCCCTGACCGAGCACAGCTCCGTCGACCCGGCCCACGGCGGCTTCGCCGAGAGCGACCTGGCCGCCTACCACGTGCCCGCGAACGCCGATGTCCGCGCCGTCGAGGCGCACTGGATCGACGAGGACGACGCCCACCTCAACCCGGTGGGCGGCAAGGGCATCGGCGAGATCGGCATCGTCGGGGTCGCCGCCGCGATCGGCAACGCCTTCCGCCACGCCACCGGGCGCCGGCTGCGCGAACTCCCGCTCACCCCGGACCGGGTACTGGCCGCACTCGACTGATTCCCGCACCGGGCCGGGCAGGGCCGGGCGGGGCACCCGGCGGGGCCGGTGCGGTGCGATGCGGTGCCGGGCTGGGTCAGCCGAGGTCCGAGTCCGCGCCGAGCAGGGTGGTGAGGGTGAACAGGGCCCCGTCAGGGTCGCGGAGCGTGACCCACCGCTCCACCGCGTTCGAGGTGATGTCCGAGACCGTGCGTCCGCCCAGCGCGACGGCGGCCTCGATCGCCGGCCGGAGCCTGGGCACGCGGAAGTGGACGTGCCAGCGGGGCCTGGTGTGCGGGGAGTAGGAGGCGAGCTCGACGGGGCCGCTGTTCAGGCGGGCCACGGGCTCACCGTTCTGCCGCAGCACGACCTGGTCCTCCTCGTAGGAGACCTCGCAGCACCCGGGGCGTTCGGTGGCCCATTCGAGCACCGCGCCGTAGAAGATCGCCGCGTCGAGGGCGTTGCGGGTACGCAGTTCCAGCCAGGCAGGCAGCGGGCCCTTGCCCGCCCGCCAGTCAGCGGCCACGGCGCCCTCCCAGATCCCGAAGACCGCGCCGTCGGGGTCGGCGACGAGCGCGGCACGCCCGCCGGAATCGAAGGAGACCGGGCCGACCGCGATGGTGCCCGTCCGCTCGCGGATGCGGTCCACCGCCACGTCGGCGTCGTCGACGGCGAAGTACGGGGTCCAGGCCACCGCGACCCCCAGATCGGCGGCCAGCGCTCCGATGCCCGCCACCGGGACCCGGTCCAGGTACGCCACAGAAAAGGCCTCGCCGAGGCGGGCCGGCCGGAACCTCCAGCCCGCGACCGCACCGTAGAAACGCTGGGCCGTCTCGAGGTCGCGGGTCATCAGGCTCACCCAGCACGGTGCCCCGAAGACCTCCCTCGTCGAAATCTCCACCGCTCGCTCCGTCCCTGAGGGGCCCCTCGGTACATTCTGGTCCCTTTCGTGCCGTTCCTCGCGGCCGGCGTCGGGAACACACACGGAAGGTGTCCGAGAACCACGCTCCGTATCGGTCCCGGCCAGCGGTGTCCGGCGATAGCCTCGCTGCCGGACGCCACCCCGCAGCCCCGGAAGGCAGGTTTCCCATGGTCGGTTCCCAGGTCCCCGTGATCGATCTCGGGCCGTGGCGGTCCGGCGGAGCGCAGGAGCGCGCCCGTACGGCCGCACGCGTCGACGAGGCCCTGCGCGCGGCCGGCTTCCTGCTCGTGGCCGGTCATGGCGTGGACCCCTCGCTGCCCGCGCGGATCCGGGAGGCGGCGCGCGCCTTCTTCCGGCTGCCGGCCGCCGCGAAGGAGCCGTACGCCGTCACGGTCGGCGGCCGGGGCTGGCTCGGCCCCGGGGCGGAGGCCAACAGCTACGCCGAGGGCGCGGCCTCGCCCCCCGACCTCAAGGAGTCGTGGTCCCTGGCGGCGGACGATCCCACCGGCGACCCCGCCGTGGACGCCGAGTGGTTCCGGCCCAACGCCTGGCCCGCCGAGGTGCCGGAGCTGCGGCCGCTGGTGACGGAGTACCTGGGCCTGATGCGGGCCCTCTCCGACGAACTGCTGGAACTCCTGGCGGCCGCCCTCGGCCTCGCCGAGGACCACTTCACGCGCCACACCTCCCACCCCACCTGGGGGTTCAACGTCAACTGGTACCCCGGCACGGAGACCGTCGGCCCGCCGCTGCCCGGCCAGTTCCGCATCGGGGCGCACACCGATTTCGGTACGGTCACGGTCCTCGACCGGCAGCTCGGCGCGGGCGGTCTGCAGATCCACACCGACGCCGACGGCTGGCAGGACGCGCCCTACGACCCGGCCGCCCTCACCGTCAACATCGGCGACCTGATGGCCCGCTGGACGGGCGACCGCTGGCGCGCGGGCCGCCACCGCGTACTGCCCCCGCCCGCCGACACCCCGGCCGAGGAACTGATCTCGCTCGTCTACTTCTACGAATGCGACGCGCACACCAGGGTGGAGTCCCTCCCCGCCCCCGTCGGCCGGGTCGTGCACGACCCCGTCGACTCCCACGTGTACCTGCGCGGCAAGCTCGACGCGATCAGCGTCACGGAGGGGGGCGGGGCCTGAGGCGGAGGCGGGA
>NZ_JARAYQ010000134.1:0-22730 GCF_033794505.1 Streptomyces sp. MB09-01
TACCCAGCAGTGAAGTCAGTGAGCAGCACCTCGGTGAAGGCGTCGGCTGCGGGCGCGCGCACCGGGAAGTTCGGCAGTGGGGTTCTAAGCCAGAGCAGATGCAGGATGGGCGACGGGGCTGGCTGCCGAAGCGTGGCGCTTGGTCAGGCCACGAGCAGTACCCGCAGTTCGCAGTATCAGCAGTGCAGCAGTTCCCTGCAGGTAAGTAGTTGATCACCAGAGGGAAGAACGGAGGAGTTGGGACGCCATCAGGATCGCCCGGACGCCACGCGAGTCCGGGTACCGCAGGACATCGATAGTGAGGTGGTCTCCGGTCAAGCACCGCGATCCCCGCACCACTCGTCCCCGTTCGACGGGGTAAGCGGACAGAGAAGGCCGGCGCAGTTAGCAGAGCCGGCAGATGGTGTAGCAGTTCCTTCGGGGCCCTGGTGCCATAGGCACCAGGGCCCCTCCACGCGTTCCACAGAGAGGTGCAATGACAGCAGACGACTCGTTCGGCTGTTTTGACGCCGACGACTACCCCGCCTACACCATGGGCCGGGCGGCAGACATGCTCGGCACCACCCAGGGCTTCCTCCGCGCCCTCGGCGAAGCCCGCCTCATCACACCGCTGCGCTCGGCCGGCGGCCACCGCCGCTACTCCCGCTACCAGCTACGCATCGCAGCCCGCGCCCGGGAACTCGTCGACCAGGGCACCCCCATCGAGGCCGCCTGCCGCATCATCATCCTCGAAGACCAGCTCGAAGAAGCCCAGCGCATCAACGCCGAATACCGCCGCGCCGCCGAATCTCTCCTTCTGGGCCGGAGTCCGTGGTCGCGCGGAGGGTCAGGTGTGCAGGAGGCAGTTGCGGCCGTCGTGGCCGTCCGCCCCGTCCCCATCGAGCCAGCGGCCGAACCGCCCGGCCATCAGCGCGGCGACTACGGGCCGCGGCGCTGCGCCAGGACGGTGCGGACCTGAACGGTTACGTCAGCGTGCTGTCGGCGAACCTGGCGGACTCGCTGCCGCCCGGCACTGTGCGGGTGACCCGGCCGTCGGGAGGGCGCCGCACCCAGTCCGGCTGCCCGTTGGGATGCGGGCGCAGCGCGTGCCGGACCTCGGCGGGTGCTCCGCGGTTTGCGACTCGCCGTGGCGCGGGACATACCGCCCACTCACGACGTTGCTTACGGCTCATACAGCGGCAGGAAGTGGATGACCGCTTGCTCGTAGGGATGGGCATCACGGACAGCCTGCTGGACGGCGCTGGCCTGAGTTGCGTCACAGACCGATTCGATCCGGCACTCTTCGCTGTGCTGAACGGCGCCTACGTCGCCGTCGTACGGCTGCGCGCCAGGCAGGGCCTGCCAGTTGCCGGTCACCTTCCAGATGCTGGAACACCGTGCGTACTCACCTACCCGTCCGGCACCCGCCGCGTGGAGAGCCTCGATCACAGCGTCCGCATGACTCTCGGGGACGGATATCTCGATCTTCAGGCGCGTCATGCCTGGACCTTAGCAACCGGTACGACCCGCACTTTCGCAACAGGTTGAGTCTGCTGCATCGTGGTGCCCTGCGAGAGGCGTTGGCGGAACTGTCACGCTTCCGAGGCGAGTTCTACTTCTGCCTGACCGCTCGTTCGGGGCGACGCCCCCGCCCGCACCTACGACGGCCGCTGAACGCCCGCCTCACCGTCATGGCCGCCCCCGTTCCGGAGGAGGTCAAGGGGGCGGCTGCCTGCGAAGGACAGGAGACGGGCACAGGGCGCTGGGGATGGAGGGCGCCTAGGACTGGCTGTCGGGAGGGAACGCGCCGGCGAAGCCGGCCATGTGAAAGCTGGTAGCGGTTTCGAAGGCGATCAGAGTCCCCACGCTCTGACCTGGGCCGCTGGTCTTCCCGGGCTGCAGGATGAGGCCGTAAATCGTGAGCCCTGTCAGGCTTTCTCTCTCTGTCTCCCTCGCGCGGGGGAGATGGCTCATTCTCGGGTATGAAGACCGGGCGCGGGCGCCGGCGTGATGGTGAACGCATGACGAGCTTTCCTGACCTGAGCCAGGTGCCGGGCGCATGAACGCGAAGGCGACAGAAGCCGCTCGGCGGTGGCGGCCGGCGCGTCGCCCGACCGCGGTAGCCCTTACATGGGCATGGCCCGCGTACCTGTCCGTTCTCGCCCAACTGGTATACGTGGTGGAGAAGGGCTACTACGCGACCCAAGGACGCCTGGGCATTCCCGGTGGGCCCCTGGTGAGCGCCTCGCAGTACGCCGAGACGTCGGATGTCGCGCCCACCCAGTGGATGCTGGCCCTACTTGGTCTGCTTTCCGCCATCATCGCGCTCGCCGCCGTACGGCCGTGGGGCGGTCTGGCACCGCGCCCGCTGCTACTCCTCGGGCTGTGGGCAACGGGCGCACTGGCGGCGGTCAGTCAAATCCACGTGGCCCGGGAAGTCCTCTTCCCTTCCGGTCCCGGGGGATGGTCGCCGTGGGCCGCAGTTCAGGGCGTCGCCGCCCTCTGCCTCTGGCTGGCCATGGCCTGGATCTGCACTCGCCGCCTGGGACTGGACACCACAGCCGTGGCGAACACGGGGCGGTACACGAAATGAAGGGAGGGGTGGACACGCGGCCTGCGATGCGCCACACCCTGTCAGTACGGCGATGGGCCGCCTACGCGACTTGTGTCTGGACCCTCGTCGGCTACGGGACGCTCAAACTCTATTGGGCGCTGGGCGGCACGGCGCTCACCTCCAGTGCTCCTTTGCCGCGGTCGGCCCGTGAGGAGCTCGTCGCGCAAACCCCCGGCACGATCGCCGGCCACTGGATCTCGGTTGGCCTGGTCGTCGTGGGCGCGTTGGCGGCGCTCGCCACAGTGCGGCCCTGGGGACATGTGCTGCCACGCAGGCTCTTGACCGTGCCGATGTGGATCATCGGATGCCTCATGGTGTTGCGGGCGTGTGGCGTGCTGGGTTTTGGCTTCATCGGTGACGTCATGGTGTTGACGGGCAGCGTTCACGTGGGTCCGTCCGACGTGGAGATCGCGCGCTATCTGTCCCGTGTGGACCTGCTGCTCTGGTCTCCCTATTTTCTGGTGTGGGGTCTGCTGTGGGCTACGACCGCATGGGCTACCCCGGTTCGCCAACCCCGTATTCGCCCGTAAGGCTGGGCCGGGCGTTCAGCAGGCCGGAGAGCGGAGCCGGCGGGACCGGACAGGACTGTTCCTCCAGGTCGTGAAGCCCGGGGCTGAGGCTGCCGTCTGCTCCGTCACGACCTGGATACCTCCCAACGCCGGCCGGCCCTGTCGACGATTGCAGCGCGATGCCCCGCCCACTGCACCCTGTTCGCCTGCCGCTCGCTGCTGCGGCTGACGGATTCGTGCGGGACCGCGCCCTGGTTCGCCCAACCGGTACGCCTCAACCGGATTGACGGCGTCGACGCAGGCTCTACGGACGTCGAGCGGTCGGTGGCCAGCCTGCTCGACCGGCGCGAGCAGGGCTGCACCGCCCGGCGTGGGTGCCTTCCAGAATGCGTTGATCCGGAGAGCGGCCCGGGCTGCACCCTGACCGGCGGGACCCTCCCCTGAGGGGGGACGAGCGGCCTCGACCGCGGGGCCGGAAGCGACCATCCCACCCGTCGGGGTCACTGCCTACATCGGCCGACAAGGCATCGGCCGCGCATCTCTCCGGCGACGGCAAGGTGCGCGCCCTGGTCGGAGGCCCGCCCCGAACCCCGGTGGCTCACCGTGGTAGAGGCGGCGCCGTCGTCCGCGCCGTCCCCACCCTCCTGGCGTTCAGCCGCGACGGCAAAGTCCTCGCACGTGGTACGAGCTTCCACGCGGTCGATGGCCCTGCGGAAGGCATCTGGCTGTGGAAGCTCCAGTGACACCCCCTTGCCGAGCTGATCTGGGGCAGTCAGCAGGCCCGTGGTGTTCACTCATCCCCGTGGCCGGGCCATCCCATGAGTCCACCCGAACGAACTACAACAACGGCTCCAACCCGCCGTCGCGGACATGCAGGCTACGTGACCGCCACGGCCGCGGACGCGCCGCTGGCCGCGCTGCGCGCCGCGGGTGTGCTGGAGCAGGTCGCCGCCCGCGTAGGGCGGGAGGCTGCCGGCGCGCTGTGCGACGACGGCCTGTCCGCCGTAGCGGTGGCCACCGCGCTCGGCACCAAAAGGCCTGGTCCTGCTCCTGACCGCGCAGGTTCGAGATCCGCATGCACGGTCCTGCACCGGCCGACCCGATGCCGGGGCGGCCGGCGTAGCGACTACGCGGCTGGGACGAGGCGGTCAGGGGACAGGTTCGAGGTCACCGCCGACATACGGGTGCTGTTCGCGCACAGCGACCGCGGTCCACCGCCAGCTCGCGGCCCGCGCCCGGCAGACGACCGGGCAACCCTCCGCCAACCTCCCCGGAGGGCCACCAGCCGACGCGGTAACGGTCCTCGACCCGCTGCCGTCGCTGGCGACGTTTCTGCGCGCCGTACGCCGTGACCTGACCGCGGGTGAACGCGCGGCCCTCGCACACGGCCGGAAGCAGCCCGCGCCCACGACGTGTTCGCCCGCCGGCCCCGCCTGTGGCGAAACCACACCTGGGAGACCGACCACGTCCGGGCCCCGCTCCTGGTCGACGCCGACGGAGACCTGGTGCGCCCGTGGCTGACGTGGTTCATCGATACCGCCACCAAAACGATCACCGGCACCGCTGTCACACCCGGCTACCCCTCCCGGGCCTCGATCCGGGCAGCCCTGCGCGCCGCTGTTCTGCGCACCGACCCCTACGGCCCGGCAGGCGGGGTGCCGGAGCACGGCCGTGTCGACCGGGGCACGGACAGCCGTTGTGGCTGCGCTGGCGGTGCCAGCGCAGGGCGCGGTCCGCGCGCAGGTCGTCGCCGACGTCTTCCAGGATCTCGGCCATGACGGCGGCGAGCTGTTCCCCAGATCCGATGATCCGGCGTGACGGCGCGGTGAGTACCTCGCGTACCTCTGCAGCTGTCGGCGGTCGCCACTGCTGGGCGCGCACGGCATTCCGCATCTGTGCAGCTTCGGTGCGCAGCCACACGCTTCCGGTCTGCTTGGCGAGTTCCTCAAGGATTGCGGCGTGCTCCGCCGAGGGCTGTGCGAGCAGCGGGCTGAGGATCTGGGAAGAGAACTCCTCGGTGGGATCGCTGCGCACCGCGCGTCCGGAGGCGACCAGTTGCCGTGGCAGAGCCTGGTGCGCCCACAGGTGCAGCCGTCCGCGCTGGGGTGCGGTGAGGGCGGACCATGCGTCGGGGGCGTGGTTATGGGCCTGGTGGATGATGTCCCGTGCGAGAGCGTGGTCCCTTTCGAAGACGGTCACCAGGCCGTTGAACTGTTCCAGAGACATGGAGCATGCGGCTAGGACTTGTCCGACGGATCAAGGTGTCTTCGTGGAGTCGACGTCGTTGATCACAACATGAACATCGCGAAGCGCGCTTTCACTGCCATCCTCCTCGCCGGAGCCGCCGTCTCCCTCGCCACGCCAGCCATGGCCGACGAAGGTCCCGCTCCGAGCGAATGGAATTGGACCTGGAAGAGCAACATGCAGAATCAGAACGGCCTCCTCAACCTCGCCAACAACGGCAACTTCTGCACCGGTGTGGCTGGGGTACTGGCTCCCGCTACTGCCTGCGCCAACAGCTGAGGCTTCACGCCTGTGACGTGTGCCCTCCCTGTCTGTGGATGGAGAGGGCACACGCATAGCGTCCGCACCCGCTCCGCACTACGTTCTCCGTCGGCAGGTGGCAACCCCCTCGCCCGGCGGATCACGCACGGAGCCAGAGTCGGATGGCGGCGGTGGTGACGGTGCCGTGGAAGACATAGGCGCGCTTGTCGTTAGCGACGGCCCGGTGGGGTTTGAGCCGGTTGATCGTCCGCTCGACCTCGTTGCGGCGCTTGTAGAGATCCCTGTCGAAGCCGGTGGGACGGCCGCCCTTGGTGCCACGGCGCCTGCGGTTGGCTCGCTGATCCTTCGGTTCGGGGATCGTGTGCTTGATCTGCCGTCTTCGCAGGTGTTCGCGGTTGCGGCGTGAGCTGTATGCCTTGTCGCCGCTGACGTGGTCCGGGCGTGTGCGGGGGCGCCCGCCGCCGGCCCGGGCGACGCGGATCCGTGCGAGGACTTCGGGGAACTGGGGTGCGTCGCCCCACTGGCCGGCGTGACCAGCAGGGCCAGGGGCCGGCAGCCACCCTCGCCACCGAGATGGATCTTGCAGGTCAGGCCGCCCCGGTACCGGCCGAGCCCCTCGTCGGGACGGTGGTTCCGAGGCGTGGTCCTTTTTTCGGGACTCGCGGAGTGGTCTTGCGGGCTCCGGCGGCGTGCTGGTGGGTGCGGCAAGTGGTGGAGTCGACGCCGACCATGGTCCAGTCGAGCTTGCCCGCCAGGTCGGCTTCGGCCTGTACCGCATGCAGGTGCGGTTCCAGCCGCACCCACTCCGCATTCGTCAGATCGCCCCGCCCCATGCCGGACCCAACGACCAGGCAAGAAGGCAGTGACAAGATCCGCCGGACAGAACCTAGCGGCCGTGGTGGCGTCCGCGGCGGCCCCAGGACTCGGTGTCGATGACGTTGCCGCGGTTGTCACGGAGGGTGGCGGTGTCGCGCTCGTCCCAGATCTGGTGGCGGCGGTCCTGGTAGACGTCGCGGCGGGTGTCGCGGCCCTGGCCGGTGTGGACCTTGACGCTGGAGCGTCCGTCGAGGCGGAAGCCGTGGAAGCGGTAGCGGTTGCCCTGCTTGTCGGTGAGGGTGAAGCCGCGCAGGTCGACGCTGTGGCGGCCGGTGTTCTTCACCTCGACCCATTCGCTGTTCAGGGCGCGGTTGTCGCGCCCGCGGCCGGCGTTCTCGACGTCACCGATGACGATGGAGGAGTGCGGGCCGCGGTGGTCGCGCAGGTGGTCGTCGGCGGCGGCCGGCACCGCTGCGGCGCCGATCAGGGCGCCAGCAGCCAGGAGGCCGGCGAGAGTGCGGCGGGTGGCGAGAGAAGCAGACATGCGGATGGCTCCTTCAACGGTCAGCCTGGCCCGGCCTGGTGCACGCCGGGCTGGCTCCGAACAGTTCCCGGCGTCCTGCCGAGGAGCCACACTCTGGCGCCAAATCACGCTCGAAAGCAATGAAAACGGCCTGTGTTGCCCAATCCAGACAAGTCGGTAACTCTCCCTTGTAAGGGGCATGCGTCAAGGCCTCATTGACCTTCGGGTGGGCCGGTCCGATTCCTGCCCAGGAGGCCCATGGCCCGCAGTGGCCCGCCCCCCGACCCCTGGCTTCTGTGTCACCCGCAGTCCCTGCGCCGAACGGGTTCAAGGCCCCGTAACAGCCGCTTCTGCCATTTTTTCGAATCTATGTGTGTAAACGGTTCTGGCGTACTGACACCTGTTCCATCGGCGCTGGCCGGCCATGACGAAGCTGTACTGCGTCCTGGATGACCTGTGCAGCATCCGTCTGCGGCAGCCCGGGCAGGCGTGTTGGGTTGATGGTGCCCATTTTGGATGTGTGAGTGGTTTGGGCTACGCCGGAGCGGTCCGCTTACGCGGGCCGTCCCGCTCCGGCCTCGGCACCACCTGTCCGCCCGGCCTCACGAACGCCGATCCACTCCCGCGACACCGTCACCGACCGCACATCCGGCTCCTCATCCTCGACCGCTGCGAAAACCGGGCCGGCTGCCCGGCGTACGGTGCGGGGGATGCGAGAGGGGCGGGCTCCGGTGGTGGCGGTGTCAGCGCCGGGGGTCAACCCTCGCCCACGCATGTCACACAGGATGCCGAACGCTGTGCTTCTGATGCGGGGTGATGGCTGGCGGCGGCTATGGTCGGGCGCAGTCCGCGCCGATAGGGCGTGCGCGGGCGAGGCCCGGTGACCAGAGCGCTCTGGCGGGAGTAGTACCGGGCCGCCCAACCACTCACTGGACCGAGGTCCGGCGTCCGAGCACGCGGCTCGTCGGGTGCGGGCCACGGCCCGGTCGAACCGAGTGGCTGCCGCCGTCCGCGGAGGCGCGGTGCGGCGCCGAGTGGACCTGCCGGCCGCCCACGGCTACGAGGCGGGGCAGACGCACGGGGTTCCTTCCGGCAGCGGATCTTCCTGCGGCACCCTACGGGCTCCCCACGTCCCCACGGGCCCCTTTCACCCAGCAGGGTGAGAGGGGCTCACGGGAACGGGGCCGCCGCCCCCGGTGCGGTGGTCGATGCCGGTGGCCGACGCCCGGAGAAGTCAGACGCGCCGCGATGCCGTCGAGGACACAGTACGGCTGCGCCCTGCCGGGAGTGATCTCCCGACAGGGCGCAGCCGTGTCCAGTTGTACTGCGACTGCGTGTGTTCTGTTAGCCGATGGTGAGGAAGGTGTTCCAGTTGTCTTCGTCCACGCCGGAGGCGGGGCGGATCGCTCCTGCTCGGCCTTGGTGGAGCCATTGCTTTCCGCTGGCGTCCACGGCCCAGATGTCAGGGACTCCGTGGCCGGTGGCGTCGGCGGTGCCCAGGATCTGGGGGATGGTGGTCCGTCCACAGCCGGTGGTGGCGTAGGTGTAGTCCTGGCCTCCTTCAGCGTTGACGGAGGCGGCGATGGATGCGAGGTCCACTCCGCCGTTGGCGGCGGGCTTGTCCTGCGGAGGAGGAGGCCACGGCTGGCATTGGCGTTGTCGCGGAAGAGGAGGTCGGGGACCCCTTGACCGATTCTTCGGCGCGGGCTCGCAATCGTCTAACCTCGCGGCATATGATCACGGTTGCCAGCTGGAACGTTCTGCACCGCGTCCACGCCGAGAACTGGGGCGAGGACGTCCTGAGGGGTTGCCCGGACGAGTCTGAGCGGATCGCCGCGGTTACGGAGTCGCTGGTGGGACGAGACGAGCACGTCATCGCCCTGCAGGAGGTCAGCGGTGACCAACTGGCCAGCCTCCGCCGTGCCCTAACCGGCCGGAGTGTCCACGCGTTGAGGTACCCGCGCGTCCCGGCACCGCGCCACGGCACCTGCTCGCTGCGCGACCCCGAGGAGTACCTCGTGCTCCTGGTCGACGGACCGAGCCGGGAGGTCACTGCCGAGTCCTTCGAGGACGACCCGGGGAAAGGCGCGCTCGCCGTCGAGACCGACGGAATGCTGATCGTCGCCACGCACGTGAGCGGCGATCAGCGGCGCACGCGCCAGCTGGCACGCCTGGCCGAACTGGCCGCCTCTCCCCGGGGATGCGCAGCAGTGCTTCTCGGGGACTTCAACACCGACCGAGCCACCGTAGCGTCGGCTCTGGGAACCGGCTTCGCCGTCGCGGACCTACCGACAGACGGCCTGCCGACACGGCCGCGCACGTCAGGCTCGAAGTCGCAGTGGATCGACCATGTGGTCGTGCGGGGCGCTGTTGTCAGCAACGCAGCGGTCGAGAGCACGGAGGGCCTCTCGGACCACAATCTGGTCCGCGCGACCGTCACCATGTGAGCTACCCGCCCCGACCCTAGCGCAGAGCAGGCACGGACGCTGCCGGTGCGCTGGCCGCTGCGGCGCCGCTGCCGGATGTGGTGGCCGAGCGGGCGGTGGCGCCAGGGGCTGCAGGACGTTCGGACGGAGCGCCGCCGACCGGTGCTGGCTGCTCAGCCGGCTCGTGCGACCCTGCCGTTGTACGCTGCCCGGCTGCCGACACCAGAGCCCGTATCACTGCTTGGTCGGCACTCATCTCGGGGTGCCACTGCACGCCCAGGGCGAAGTGGTGCCGGGTGCTTTCGATGGCCTCGACTGTGCCGTCTTCGGCGTAGGCAGCGACCGCCAGGCCTGCGCCGAGGAGGTCGGCTGCCTGGTGGTGGTGGGTGGCCACCTGCCTGGTCCCGGGCAGGAATGCGGCCAGACGGGTGCCCGGAACGGTGGTGATGGCATGTGGCGCGAAGAACCCGAGATGGACGTTGTGGGCGTCGTGCCCGACCTTCTCGGGCAGGTGCTGGATCAACGTGCCGCCCGCGTGAACGTTCATCAGCTGCATGCCCCGGCAGATTCCGAGGACGGGAATGTCGCGGTCCAGACCGTTCTTGAGGACTGCGCGCTCCCACCGGTCGCGGGCGGGGACCGGAGTGCCCGCTAGCGGGTGGGGCTCGGCCCCGTACAGGGCGGGATCCAGGTCCTCACCTCCGGCGAGGATGACGCCGTCCAGACACGCGACGACGTCGGCCGCCGCGCCCGGCGCATCGGGCGGCAGCAGGACGGCCCGGCCTCCGGCAGCCTGAACGCATGTGGCGTATGCCGCGGGGAGCAGTGCGGCGGGCAGCTCCCACTCTCCCCACCGCGCGTCGGTGAGGTAAGTGGTGATTCCGATAAGTGGCTTGCGCACGCAGCGCCCCTTTCATATGCAGCAGTCAGATCACTGACCGTCCCCCTGACTCCGGGCCGGCGACGGCTGCGGGCAGCGCTGCGCGGTGGGGCGGCAGGGCTCCGTTGCACGGCACGGCACAGCGGGTGCACGGGTGCACCTCGCGGTGTGGGAAAGGGGACGGCCACGGCAGGGAGCGAGACGGATCACACTTTGCCCGGTGGCAGAATCCTGCTGGCGTTCCTCCTTAAGCACAAGAAATGACATCTTCCCGTTAGGTAAGCCAGGCTTAACCCATGCAGATGCCAGACCCCCGCTTGCTCGCCACCTTGGAGTCCGTGGTGCGCCACGGCTCGTTCGCCGCCGCCGCCGGCGAACTCGGCTACAGCGCCCCCGCCGTCTCGCAGCAGATCGCCGAACTCGAACGCCGCGCAGGACTACGAGTCTTGGAGCGCCGTCCCGTGCGTCCCACGCCCGCCGGCCAGGTCCTCCTCGATGCCGAACAAGGGGTACGCTCCGCGCTGGCCGCAGCTGCCCTGGAACTCGACGCCCTGCGTGCCGGCACGTCCGGGCGGATCCGGCTCGGCGCTTTCGCCTCGGCCGCCACGAGCATCGTCCCGAAGGCTCTCGCGCAGTTGCAAACGTCGTACCCCGACGTCCGGGTCAGCCTCTCGCAGCTGGAGCCCGAGGCCGGCTACGGCCGGATCAAACGGGGAGACGCCGACCTTGCCCTGACTTATGACTACGACTTCATTCCCCAGCCGCCGCCGCGCACACTGCGCCGGACCCTGGTTGCACGGGACCCCGTCGTGGCGGTGCTTCCCGCCGGCCACGAGCTGGCCAGCCGGGAGGTCATCGACCTGGCGAGCCTGGCCGGCGAGACGTGGGTCGCCGCGCCCGAGGCCGCGCTGCGGCTGGAGCTGCTTGCCCAGATGGCCAAGACATCAGGCTTCGAGGCCCGACTCGAGTACGAGGGCGACGACTTCAACACCATCCTGGGCTTCGTTGCCGCGGGCCTGTGTGTCGCGGTACTGCCCCGCTTGGCCCTGCCCCGCGGTGTGGCCAATGTTGTCGCGAGACCGCTGGCCAACCCGGAGCTGACACGGTTCATCTACACCGTACGCCTCGACACCCGCCACGCCCCCGAAGCGCTGCTGGCGCTCGAGCGAATGCTGACAGCACAGGTCCGGGCAGTCATTGCCTGAGCCCCCGACCAGCCGTTCGGCGGTGCACTCGCACATTCGATCATTTGCGAATGCATGCATCGTGGCGCCCGTCACCCAGGTCGGGTGCTGCCAAACAATCGCCCTCGGGAGGCTCCTGGGGAGCTGACCGCTGCGTGTAGTGACGGGACGCGGAAACCTCTTTCCGCATGAGCGCTGCCGTGATTCGACGTGGCGACATCGTGGCGCTGACCGATCACCGGTCTCGTGGCCGCGAACATGGCAGCCCGGCGTGGGCATGAACGTCGCCCCCCGACATGGACGCCTCCGCGGTGGAGGAACACCGCCGACAGCCGATCACGCCGGTGGGCGGTCGACCTGGACTGGCCGACGTGACCGATCAGGACTGGCCATGGGCATGAAGACCCGATCTCCGCCGGCCACGACCGAGTCGAGCCATGCGCCCGCCACGATGAGTACTCCCGCCGTGCCCGGCCGTCCCTGCCGGCTCGCAACCCGAGGCCCAAGCACGCGCAAGAAACGGGTGGCGGCTGTGAGCGGGCGCATCATGAGGGTGAGGCGTCGGATACGGCCCTCATCGTCGAGATCGAGATACTGGGTCTCCTCCAACCGCAGGCGACCGACATGACCCGCGGCGCGCAGAACCGCGTGCTGTCCGTCCTGGAACTGTGCCTCGTAGTGGATGCCGGTGAACACTTCGAACACGCTCGTCAGGAGTTCCTCGAGTTCACGGTGCCCCCGAAACGTGAACCGGTCGGTCAGTGGCGAAACGAGCTCAACGTCCTCGGACAGCGCGGCTACTGCCGCTCTCGCATCCCCCGCCTCGCCGGCCGTTCGCCAAGCTGCGACGTGATCAGTCATGCCATCCCCGCAAGGCGCTCGGCAATGACGAGAGTGCCGGGCGCTGCGCGCCCGCCCGGGCCCGGCTGATCCGAGACCCCCTCCGGACGAACGAACCGCTGGGGACGCGCGGAGTACTCGACCCGTTCCAGCACATCGCCGTCCACGAGTCTGTCGAGCCGATTCTTCAGCAGTGCGTGGGGCACGCCAAGGTCGCGTACCGGATCCTCAACAGTGTCAATACCGAGAGAGATGTCGCGCAGGACCAGCGGAGACCACCAGTCACCCATGACATCCAGGGCGCGCGACAGCGAACAGGGGAACGCTGCGAATGAGGCACGAGGCATGGCCACAACCTAGTGCATTCAGATTCTGAATGCCCTGACTTAGCCCTTCGGTGGCTGCTGCGTTGGGGCAGCTCCTGGAATTACTATCACTCACGCGGGCGCGAGATCCCGCACTTTGCGTGCGACCGGTGGTTGTCCCGAGCTGCATCGGTCGGCAGCTTCCTCATGGCGTGATAGCGCTCTCGGCGAGGGCGATACCGGCGCTCCCTTGGCTCGGCAATGCCAATGGTCCTGCCAGGGCCCCACCGATTCAGTCCGCGAATACTCTGCCCCCCGACTCGCGTGGTGATCAAGTGGGAGTTTCCGAGTAATACCGATGGAAAAAAGCGACCCTTTATGGTCGTGTTATGTTTGCCGGGCGCCAGCGGCCGTGGGCCTCGGATCGGTATCCGGGGCGCGCCCCTGACGGAGCTGCAGCGGGTGGGTGGTAAACCGCGCACGCCTCTCTCCGCCGCACTGCGGCGGACCGGGCCGAAGCAGGCTTTACGGGGCTGTATCCGCACGGAAACAAGAAAGCGGGGCGACCGCCGACCATGCCCGAGTGGACCGCTGAAACAATGCCCATCGCCTTGCCCTGATTCCGGGCGGGTAATATCGACGAAATGGAATGACTGGAATGACTCGCCATCAATACCGCTGCTCAGTCCGTTGGTCGGACATGGACGTCTACGGGCACGTCAACAACGCCGTCTTCCTCACCTATCTCGAGGAAGCGCGCAGCGACATACTTGGCGGCCAGGCCGCCATAGCCGGTGTGGACACCTTCACAGCGGGCTGCGTGAGCGCGAAGCACGAGATCGAGTACAAGGCACCTTTGGAGTGGCGCGAAACGCCAGTCACCGTCGAGGTCTGGGTCACCGGCCTCAGGGCGGTGTCCTTCAGCCTTGCCTACGAGGTGAAGGACGAAGGGACTCTGTACGCGAGGGCAGCCTCCACGATGGTTCCCTACGACCTGGAGGGCAAGCGCCCGCGGCGCCTCACCGAGGCTGAACGCGCCTACCTCACGGGCTTTCTGACGCAGCAATGACCGCTTGACCGAGCCGGCCGGAGTCCCACCGCCATGGGGGACGACCGCCGATCACGCCCGAGTGGGCCGGCTGAACAAGGCCATCGTCATCCCGTGTTGCCGGGCAGGTAATAACGACGTAATGAAATGACTCGAATGACACCCTGCTGCTCGGCCTGAGGGCGCGACCTCGCCGTTCTCAATCCGTCTCCGCCCCGCGGCTCATCGATCGTGCCGCGGGACGAGTAGGTCACAACCTCCGATGAGGCAGGAAGTCTGACCCGCCTCACTCGCACAAGAAAGAAACAAGTGAAGAATCGCTTTGTCCCATTCTGTGTTGTGTGTCTGTTGAGTCTGAGTGCGTGTTCCGCAAATGGTCAGGGAATGCACCCCACCGAGACGCCGTCGAGCACAACTCAGGCGGCACAATACCCGAACACGGATGCAGGCTTCCGGAAGCTGATCGTAGCTGCACGTTTTGACAAGGATGTGGTGGCTTCGCTGGAGCCGAACGCCGCTGACTATGCAGTGGTCTTCGAGCCGGAGTTCGCGGCCGAAGCCGAGAAGATGTATGAAAGGTGGATCTGGTCCAAGCCCCTCGCCACGCTTGACGTCGACCCTGAAAAGACCGAGATCAAGGTGGCGAAGGCTACCACGGACGCCCTCAGGGATTGGCCGAATGAGGCTACTGAAGAATTCCCCCGTGGATACGAGAGGGTGGCCCCTCACTTCAAACCGGGAACGATGATCTACCAGTGGGAGTATCTGGAGCCAGGCGAAGTTCTCGGTAAGGCGTACGACGGAATGGCCCACGTCAATGGGCGCTGGGTATGGTTCCCGAAGCCGTGGCGCGTCCTCGACTAGCCTGACCCGCGAACGTGGCCACGTGGTGAGGCGTCATTGGTGTCGGTCCGGGGCGGGGACGTCCTACGCGCTGGGCAGTGGTTGCGCCTGGCGGGCGCCCGGACCGTCGGCGGCGACGGGGGAATCACGGCAGGCAGCGTCCGGAGGTCACGATGTGGCGGTGAGGGGAGGCAGCCCGCGCTGTGCGCTGCGCGTTGATCAGGCACCTCATCGACTCCATGGCCTGGGGGGCCGTGCCGCGGACGGGGCCCGGTAGGCGGCGCGGTCGGGTCACGCGCCGCTGGTGCGGCAGGCTGGGGTATGGGCCGCTGCCCGTTGATGTCGCCTGCGGCGGTGCCGAGCTGGTTGAGCCTGTTATGTCAGGCCGGCTCCGCTCTGGTCGTCGACTGCAGCGCGGTTCCGGGGCCGCCGGAGAGGCGCGAGACGGGGGGGCTACCGCGCGCGTAGTAAGCATGGCTTATCCAACACAAAGGCGTCTTTACTTGCGCTTACTTCCGTGCGATTGCAGGATTCTGCCGCGGGCAGGAGCGTGAGTCGCACGTGCCACCTGCCGCAACCTCTTCGTCGAGCAGCGCCCGTGGTTCCCGTGTGTGATGCCTGTTCCCGAGTCCGGATATGTCACCTCCTCACAGGCCGACATCCCGGGCGGGGGGCGGAGCAGGCAGAGAGCACCGGCGGGTGCCCTGCGGGCAAGAAGGGACAACGAGTGCACCCACCACTCGGCCGTTCCCGCACTGTCGGCCGTCAGTCGCGGGGAGTCGCCACCGGTGACGGCAACTACCTTGGGAGAGTGGTGACTTGGGCCTGATCCTCTTCATCGGAGCGGACGGGTGCAGGCACCTCGTGAGTGCGTGGGGACCAGTTCTGACGGACCGTGCCGGCGGCAGGCGTCGGGGCAACCAGTGAGGCCTGCCTGTAGCCGAGAGTAGTCATCGACGCCTGGTGGGCCGCGCCCAGTCCGTCTCGTGACGGGGGGCCGAACCAGCAGGCGAGGAGACGGCTTGCCGTGCCGGCTGCCGGATTGATGCGATCTGTCGCCGAATTCTCCAAACAGTTGAGCGTTTGACCTCTGCTGTTCACGCTTTACCTGTCAAGTGCCCGGAGGCACGGCCTCGGGCCCCACCGATTCAGAAGCGAGTCGAGCATGGTGCGTGTCCGTACATCCTTGGCACAGTTGCCCGCCTATGTCCCGGGCCGCAAAGTGCCCGGCGCGGTAGTGCTGGCCAGCAACGAATCCCCGTACGGGCTGTTGCCCGGTGTAGCCGCAACGCTTACGGAGCTGGCCGGCGGCATGTCGCGCTACCCCGACCTGAGCGCCACCGCACTCGTGCAGGCGATAGCCGGGCACCACGAGGTCGAGCCGGATCGGATCGCGGTGGGCGCCGGATCCTCGGAGGTCTGCGGACAGCTGCTGCACTCGGTAGTCGGCTTCGGCGACGAGGTCGTCTTCGGATGGCGGTCCTTCGAGGCGTACCCGATTCTCACGGCGGTCGCAGGCGGTGTGGCGGTACGGGTCCCACTGCTCGACCATGCGCTGGACCTCGACGCCATGGCCGCGGCGATCACCGACCGGACCCGGCTGGTCTTCGTCTGCAACCCAAACAACCCCACCTCGACCGCAGTCGGAGAGCGGGCGCTGCTCGACTTCGCGGACCGTGTCCCGGAAGACGTCCTGATCGTCGTCGACGAGGCCTATCGTGAGTACGCGGATCCGGCGCTGGTCCCCGATGCCCTGGCCCTGCTCGGCGACCGCCCGAACGTGGTGGTTCTGCGGACATTCTCCAAAGCCTACGGACTGGCGGGACTGCGCGTCGGCTACTGCGTGGCGCCGCCGTGGATCGCCGCTCATGTGCGCAAGACGCAGGTACCGTTCAGCGTCAGCGCCCTCGCCCAAGAGGCCGCCGTCGTCGCCCTCGGCGAGCGCGCGGAAGTCGCCCGGCGGGCCGCCCTCACGGTCGTCGAACGGGAGCGCGTGACCCTGATGTTGCACGCGCTGGGCTTCGAAGTCCCCGACTCCCAGGCCAACTTCGTGTGGCTACCGCTCGCGGACGAGAGCGCTGACTTCGCCGTCCACTGCCTTGGCGGGCACGTCGTGGTCCGCCCTTTCCTCGGGGAGGGCGTCCGGGTGACGATCGGACTGCCGCAGGAGAACGAGGCTTTCCTCGATCTCGCCGCGACCTGGAGAGGCTGAAGGCCGTGCACCCCAGTCCTTATGAGCGGCATCGCGAGCTGCTTCAGCAAGCCGTGCGGGCCCTCGCCGCCGGCGAATGCCGGCGGCCCTTCACGGAGGCGACCGGACAGGATGCTGCCGACGCGGGCATGAGATCGGTCCGAACAGCTGTGAAGGTCTTCGGCTCCCTGCTGGGACGGCCCTTCGAGCTCGACCAGCCCGGCGAGCTCGGCCGGGTGTGCACCGAGTCCTCGCCCTATGGGATCGGCATGGGCATCGGTTACCCGCGATGCGACCCGGCAGCTCTGGTGGCGGCTGCCGCCCAGGCGACGGCCGGGTGGCGCGTCGCCGGCCCCCACCGACGCGCCGGGCTGGCCGTGGAGATACTGCGCCGGCTGAACACCCGCAGCCATGAGCTGGCCCTTGCGGTGCATCACACCACGGGGCAGCCGCCGCAGGCGGCGTTCCGGTCCGCGGGGCCGCGCGCCCAGGACCGTGCGCTGGAGGCCGTGGCCCTTGCCTTCGCGGAGTCGGAGCGCGTTCCAGCGGACCTGAACTGGGAGAGCGGTCAAGGGACCCAAGGGAGCGGGCAACCGTCGGCGATGCGGGGCACCAGCACCCTGGTGCCCCGCGGAGTGTCGCTGCTCATCGGTTGCCCCGACTATCCGCTCTGGAACGGCTACCCGGGCCTGTTCGCCAGCCTGGTGACCGGCAATCCGGTGATCGTCGCCCCGCATCCGCGTTCCGTGCTGCCGCTGGCCATCACCGTGCGCGTCGCCCGGCAGGTGCTGGCGGAGGCCGGCCACCCACCGGACATCGTGACCCTCGCGGTGGCCGAACCAGCGGAACGGCTGCACGAGAGGCTGGCCACGGACCCGGCGGTGCGGATCGTCGACTTCACCGGATCGGCGCAGTTCGCCGGCTGGCTGAAGGAACACGCCCGCCAAGCCGCCACGTTCGTCGACCGGACCGGCCTGAACACGGTGATCGTCGACTCCACCGGTGACTACCGGGATCTCGTGCGCGGCCTGGCCCACTCCCTGTGCCGGTGCAGCGGCACGGTCCGCACCACGCCGCAGAACATCCTGGTGCCGACGACGGGCATCGCGACCGATGAAGGGCGCAAGAGTCTGGGGGACTTCGGGGCCGACCTGGGCGAGGCCGTGGACCGGCTGCTCGGGCATCCCGCACGCGTGGCCAGGCTGCTGGGCGCGATCGCCAGCGATGCGGTGCGGGCGGGGCTGGCGGAGGCCACGCGGTACGGCACCGTGCTCCATGCCTCCGGAGCGCTGCGCCATCCGAATCATCCGGCCGCCGATGTGCGCAGCCCCCTGCTCGTCCGGCTGGCGGCGCAGGACGAACGGATCTACGCCAGGGAGTGGCCGGGGCCCGTCTCATTCCTTGTCGGTACCGACTCGACGTCGCACAGTCTGGCTCTCTTCCGCCGCACGGTGGGCCGTCACGGGGCGTCGTACGCCACGGTGCACTCGACCGACCCGCTGGTGCTGGCGGTCGCCGAGACGGCAGCACTGGACGCCGGGGTGCACCTGGTGCAGAACCTCGCAGACGACTTCCCCGCGGACCCCTCCTCAGCAGGCGCGGATTTGCCCCCCGAGGGCGCCCACTTCGTCACCGGGCGGTTCCGGGTGGTGCGGTCCCGGCAGCATGCGGCCGGGACGGCCCCGGCTCCTGTCGTGGAGGCGGCCCCGAGACCGACCCCCATCGGGGCTGCGGAGTCGCCTCGGGCCCCGGCTCCGGACGCGGGTTCCGCTGCCGCGCTGGTCGACGTCTGAGTGACCGAGCAGTCAGGCAGTCCAGTGCGTCCCGCGTCCCCGCACCTCGTCGAAGACCAGCCAGGTGCGGGTCGAGCGCACCCCCGGTACCGCCTGGATGCGCTCCAGCACGACCTGGCGCAGCACCGAGTTGTCCGGAGTGCGGACCAGCACCAGGACGTCGAAGTCGCCCGCAACGAGGGTGACATGCTCGACGTAGGGGATCTCGCGCAGTTCCCGGGAGGTGTCCCGCCACGCATTCTGGTCGATCGTCAGCGTCACGTACGCGCTCGTGCCGAGGCCGGCCCGCTGCGGATTCAGCCGCGTGCTGAAGCCCGTGATGACCTCCTCGGCCATGAGCCTGTTGATCCGCGTGTACGCGTTGGCCCGCGAGATGTGCAGCTTGTCCGCGAGTGCCTTGATCGACACCCGGCCGTCGTCGAGGAGCCCCGCCAGGATGTGCCGGTCGGTGTCGTCGAGCCGGACGGCAGTTCGTCCGGTCATCGACTCCGAGGGTGAGTTTTGCTCGGACACTTTGCCCTCCCAGAGTGCTTGGTTCGCCAGTCTGTCGCCGGTTCGCCGGAAACCTTGAACACATATTCAGCATTGATGACGATACTCGCGTCAAGTGTCCAGAGAAAGTGAGTGCCCCCCATGTCCGTGAAGAGCCTCCGCCAGACGGTCCAGGGCCTCCTGCCGTCCCTCGTGCCGGTGCGGTTCGTGGCCGAGGACGGCACGCCGGTGGCCAAGCCCGCGGCCGACTACACCGAGCCTCCGCCCGAGGTTCTGCGCGAGGCCTACCGGCGGATGGTCCTGGGACGCCGGTTCGACACCCAGGCCACCGCGCTCACCAAGCAGGGGCGGCTCGCGGTCTACCCGTCCAGCCGGGGCCAGGAGGCCTGCCAGATCGGTGCCGTACTCGCGCTGCGGCCGGACGACTGGTTGTTTCCCACCTACCGTGACTCCGTGGCCCTGGTCGCCCGGGGCATCGATCCGCTCGAGGTGCTGACGCTGCTGCGCGGCGACTGGCACTGCGGATACGACCCGGTCGCCACCCGCGTCGCCCCCCAATGCACCCCGCTGGCCACCCAGGTGCTGCACGCGACCGGCATGGCGGAGTCGTTGCGCCGCACAGGCGGAGACGGTGTGGCGATGGCCCTCGTCGGGGACGGGGCGACCAGTGAGGGGGACTTCCACGAGGCGCTGAACTTCGCTGCCGTCTTCCGCGCACCGGTCGTCTTCTTCGTCCAGAACAACAAGTACGCGATCTCCGTGCCGCTGGCCCGGCAGTCCGCGGCGCCCGCCCTCGCGTACAAGGGCATCGGACACGGGGTGCGTTCCGAACAGGTCGACGGCAATGACCTGGTCGCCGTGCTGGCGGTGCTGACCGCGGCGGTCGAGCACGCCCGTGCCGGGCACGGACCGGTCCTGGTCGAGGCGCACACCTACCGCATGGACGCACACACAAACGCCGACGACGCGACCCGCTACCGGGACGAGGCGGAGGTCGAACGGTGGAGCGCCGCCGACCCGGTCAGCCGTCTTGAAACGTACCTGCGGGCCCGCGGCGCCCTCACCGACGAGGACGTCGTGGCGGTGCGGGAGGAGGCGGAGACCCTGGCCACCGAGCTGCGCGCGGGCATGAACGAGGAGTCCGTCCCCGACCTGCTGGAGCTCTTCGACCACGTCTACGCCGAGCCGACTCCGCAACTGCGCGAACAGCGCGCCCTGCTCGCGGCCGAACTGGCCGAAGACGCCGCTTCCCCCGCACTCGAAACCCAGGAGAACTGACGGCCATGGCCAAGGTCACGATGGCGCAGGCACTGAACACCGCACTGCGCGACGCACTGCGCGAGGACGAGCGGGTGCTCGTCTTCGGCGAAGACGTCGGTCCGCTCGGCGGCGTGTTCCGGATCACCGACGGGCTGACCCGCGACTTCGGCGAGCAGCGCTGCTTCGACACCCCGCTGGCCGAGGCCGGCATCGTAGGACTGGCCGTCGGCATGGCGATGGGCGGCTTCCGGCCCGTGGTGGAGATGCAGTTCGACGCCTTCGCCTATCCGGCGTTCGAACAGATCGCCTCACACGTGGCCAAGCTCCGCAACCGGACCCGGGGGCGGCTCGCGCTGCCGATGGTGATCCGTATCCCCTACGCGGGCGGCATCGGGGGAGTCGAGCACCACTGCGACTCCAGCGAGGCGTATTACGCGCACACGCCGGGCCTGAAAGTCGTCACCCCGGCGACGGCCGAGGACGCGTACTGGCTGCTGCGGGACGCCGTGGCCGACCCCGACCCGGTGGTCTTCCTGGAGCCGAAGAAGCTGTACTGGTCGAAGGAGGAAGTCGACCTGGAGCGGCGCGGAGCGCTGCCGTTCGGGCGGGCCGCGATCCGACGGGAGGGCCGTGACGCCACGGTCGTCGCGTACGGGCCCTCGGTTCCGGTGGCCCTGGCCGCGGCCGAAGCGGCGGCGGCCGATGGCATCGAGCTGGAGGTCGTGGACCTGCGGACGGTGGTGCCCTTCGACGACGAGACGGTCACGGCATCGGTTCGCCGGACCGGACGCTGCCTGGTCGTACAGGAGGCCCAGGGCTTCGCCGGCGTGGGGGCGGAGATCGCCGCCCGTGTGCAGGAGCGCTGCTTCCACTCGCTGGCGGCGCCGGTCCTGAGGGTGGCCGGCTTCGACATCCCGTACCCGCCTCCGAAGCTGGAGCACGCGCATCTGCCGGGCGTCGACCGGATCCTCGACGCCGTCGACCGTCTCCAGCTCGGCGACGAGCCGGACACCCGGCATCTGCTGAAGGGAACGGCCGCATGAGCACCGCAGCGCTTCAGGAGCAGCTGTTCCGGCTGCCCGACCTCGGTGAGGGGCTGACCGAAGCCGAGATCATCGAGTGGAAGGTCGCGGTCGGCGACACGGTGACGATCGACCAGATCGTCATCGAGGTCGAGACCGCCAAGGCCGCGGTAGAGGTGCCGGTCCCGTACGCGGGGACGGTGCTGCGACTGCACGCGGAGGCGGGCACGGCGCTGGAGGTGGGGAAGCCGCTGATCACGGTGGGTACGCCGACCTCCGGCCGGCCCGGCGGTACGGGGGAGGGCCTGGGCGGCACGCCTCCCGGCGAACCTCCAGTCGGTTCGACGTCGGCCGATCCCGCGGCTGAGCGATACCGGGAGGAGGAGCAGGCCGGGTCCGGCAACGTCCTGATCGGCTACGGCACCGGCCACGGCCCGGCACCGCGTCGCCGCCGCCGACGCGGGGGCGACGCGAGGGGAGGCGGCACTGCTGTCGAGGCGGCGCCCTACGGCGGGCCGCACGCTCCCCGGGTCATATCGCCCCTCGTACGGCGGATGGCGCGGGAACACGGGATCGACCTCGCCGGGTTGACGCCCTCGGGGCCCGCAGGAGTCGTGCTCAGACGCGATGTCGAGCAGGCCGTGGGGCGGGCCGGCTGGCCCGCGACGGACCCCGATGCCGCACCGGTCACCCCGGATCGCCGGCCCCCGGCGGACCGTGCACCGCACGCCCGGCCGGCGCCGGACGGTCCCGAGCGCATCCCGCTGCGCGGCGTCCGTCGCGCCGTCGCGGACAAGCTCTCCCGCAGCCGCACCGAGATCCCCGACGCCACCACCTGGGTCGACGTGGACGCGACGAGCCTGCTCCAAGCCCGGAAGGCCATGCAGGCCGCGGACCCCGGCCGCCGCATCGGGCTGCTTGCCCTGCTCGCCCGTATCTGCGTCGCCGGACTGCACCGCTTCCCGGAGCTGAACTCCACCGTCGACACCGAGCGGCGGGAGATCGTCCGCTTCAGCGAGGTGCACCTCGGCTTCGCCGCCCAGACCGAACGCGGCCTGGTGGTCCCCGTCGTCCGCGACGCACAGCGGATGACGACCGCACAACTGGCCGCCGAACTCGCCCGCTTGACCGGGCTGGCCCGCGACGGGGCCCTGCCGCCCGACCGTCTGACCGGCGGGACCTTCACCCTCAACAACTACGGCGTGTTCGGCGTCGACGGATCCACGCCCATCATCAACCACCCTGAGGCCGCTCTGCTCGGCGCGGGCCGCATCGTGGACAAACCATGGGTGGTGGACGGCGAGCTGGCCGTCCGCAAGGTCATGCAGCTCTCCCTCAGCTTCGACCACCGGGTCTGCGACGGCGGTGTGGCCGGCGGGTTCCTGCGCTTCGTGGCCGACTGCGTGGAACGCCCGGCGATCCTGCTCGCCGACGTCTGATCCAACCCTGCTTCCCCTGCTTCCCCTGCTTCCCCTGCTTCCTGTCTCTTATACCCATCTA
>NZ_JARAYQ010000135.1:0-22687 GCF_033794505.1 Streptomyces sp. MB09-01
GCCCTCCGCGTGCCCCAACTCGCAGGAACTCCCTGGCCGGAGGGCTCTTCGCGCACCACTTGCACCACACGGGCCCACGCCGGTCTCGCGACGCGAGACCTCCCCCCGCGCCGCCGCGCCACGCGCTCGCCCTCGGGGTCGGCCTGCTGCTCCTCGCGCTCGTCGTCGCGTTGCTGCTGCGGGTGGACCAGCAGCCCTTCTTCCAGGAGCTCGACGACCGCTGGGCCGCCTCGGTGAACGATTCCTCCGCCGAGGAATCCGGCGGATCGGACGGGCTCGGCGGGGTCGCCCTCTTCCTCGATCGGCTCGGCGGCCCGTTCGGCCTGGTCCTGCCGCTCGCGCTGATCGGCTGCCTCTGCGTCTACGGACGCTGGCGCTCGGGGCTGTACGTCCTCTCGGCGGCCGTCGTCACCAACGTCTTCCTCGTCCTGCCGCTCAAGCAGCTGGCCGACCGTCCGCGTCCGCCGCACCCGTGGGTCCTGGTCAACGACGGCTCGTACCCCTCCGGCCAGGTATTCAGTGCGGTGACGCTCGTGATCGTGGTCGCGGTGGTGGTGTTGCCGCCGCGTGCGCGACGCTGGTGGTGGGCGGTCGGGGCCTCGTACGTCCTCGCCATGATGGGGAGCCGCACCTGGCTGCACGCCCAGTGGCTCAGCGACACCTTCGCCGGCGTCCTCCTCGGCGCGGGAGCCTGCCTCGTGCTGTGGCGGGTCTTCAAGCCGTTGCTCGACGTCGAGGCGGAGCGGATGGCCTCGGACAGTCTGTGGCTGTGAGGCGCCACCCCGGACCCGGAAGGGGCCTCGAGATATAGTGCAGCGTTGACGGGCGTTAAATTCACGCCATAATCTCCCTGTACCCGCGCATCCGGTGCGCTGCACTCAGGAAGGAACGGCTCATGCCCCACTCCCCAGGTCAGGACCAGACGACCGTGGTGGACGTCCCCGCAGGGCGCCTGCGCGGCGCGACCGAGCACGGGATCGCCGTCTTCCGGGCTGTTCCCTACGCCGCACCTCCGGTCGGCGACCTGCGGTGGCGGCCCGCGCAGCCGCACGCCGGCTGGAGTGGCACGCGGGACGCCACCGTCGACGGCCCGAGCGCACCGCAGATGTACCGGGAAGGCGGCGATCCGGTCCTCGGCGGGCACGGGTCGCCGCCCTTCGACGAGGACTGCCTCACCCTCAACGTCTGGACGCCCGCCGTCGACGGCGCCCGCCGCCCGGTGCTCGTCTGGATCCACGGCGGCGGCTTCGTGTCCGGCTCCGGCTCGCTGCCCGGCTACTCCGGCGAGACTTTCGCACGCGATGGCGATCTCGTCGTCGTGAGCATCAACTACCGGATCGGGCCGCTGGGTTACCTCTACACCGGTGAGGGCGGGGACGGTGAAGGCGGGAACCATTGGCTCTCCGACCAGCTCGCCGCCCTGCGCTGGGTGAAGGAGAACATCGCCTCCTTCGGCGGCGACCCGGACCTCATCACGGTCGCCGGGCAGTCGGGCGGCGCGGTGTCCACCGCCGCCCTCGCCGGACACCCCGAGACCCGGGGGCTGATCCGGCGGGTGATCCTGCAGAGCCCGCCCTTCGGCCTGGATCTCCCCGCCCCGGACGCCTACCTGGAGCGCACCGCCGCATACCTGGAGCTGGCCGGCGCCAAGGACTTGGCCGAGCTGCGCACCCTGCCCTGGCAGGAGCTGATCGGGGCGGCCGCCGGACTCTTCGCGCAGACGATGCGGTGGGGGTACTGGCCCACGCCCTTCCTGCCCGTGATCGACGGGGTCACCCTCCGCAGCCACCCGGCGCAGGCCCTGGCGACCGGTGCGGCGACCGGCATCGACGTCATAATCGGCTGGACGAGGGAAGAGGCCAATTTCGGGTTCGCCCTCGACGAGGGGTACGCCGCCGCGACCCGGGAGCAGGTGACCGACCGGATCGCCGAGACCTTCGGGACCGAAGCCGCCGCCGACGTGTACGCGGCGTACGAGCGCGCCCGGCCCGGCGCGAGTCCGGCCGGCGTGCTGATGGACCTCATCACCGACGAGCTCTTCCGGGTCCCCGCCGTCCGGCTGGCCGAGGCCAGGGCCGCATCGGGCCACCCCGTCTGGGCCTACCAGTTCGACCTGCCCACCCCCGCCTACGACGGCCGCCTCGGAGCCGCGCACTGCCTCGAACTCCCCTTCGTCTTCGACAACTTCGACCAGTGGGCGCACGCCCCGTTCCTGGCCGGACTGGCTCCCGCCGTCCGCGACGGCCTCGCGTACGCCATGCACCGTGCCTGGATCGCCTTCGTCCGCACCGGCGACCCGAACCATCCGGACCTGCCGCACTGGCAGCCGTACGACAGCGACGCGCGCACCACGATGCGTTTCGACTCCGTGGTCATCGCGCTCGGCGACCTCGCGGGCGCCTCCCGGCTCCTGCACGGCCCCGCCCGCACGTCTGCGCACGCCTCCGCTCCGTTGACCTAACTCGTGTAACCTGAAAGGAAGGAGCAAGCAGCGCAGTAGGAGCATCGAGGGACGTCATGGCCAAGGACACACACGCCGTCCCCGCGTCGATCACCAGTGCCGACGTGGCCCGCCTCGCCGGGGTGTCGCGCGCCACGGTCTCCTTCGTCCTCAACGACACCCAGGGCCACCGGGTCAGCGCGGGTACCCGGGACCGGGTGCTCGACGCGGCGCGGCAGCTCGGCTACGTCCCGCACGCCGCCGCCCGGTCCCTGCGCGCCGGCCGCAGCAACCTCGTCCTGATGCCCTCGTCGATCTCCGCGATCGGCCGTCTCGTCAGCGACTGGGTCGACGACCTGCACAGCGAGCTGGACCGCCTCGGCTACACGGCCGTGCTCCACGCGGGCCGCTTCGCCGACCCCGTCGACGCCGCCCGCGCCTGGGCCGAGCTGCGACCCGCGGCCGTCGTCGCCCTGGACGGGGACCGCTTCACCCCCCAGGCGGCCGAGCTGCTGGCCCGCGCCGGAGTGCGCGGCCTGCTAGCCTTCGCGTCCCACCCCGTCGAGGGCGTGCACACCATCGGCTTCGACCACACCCGCATCGGCGCCACTGCGGCCGAGCACCTCATCGAGCGCGGTCGGACCAGGATCGGCGTGGTCATGCCCCAGGAGAGGGGCCTCGGCACCCTTGCGCAGCCGCGCCTCGCGGGCGCCGAGTCGGTCGCGGCCCGGCACATGGCGACCGTGACCCCGGTGGAACTGGCCTACACGCGGGAGTCCGCGAGCGCTCTCGCCCGTCGCTGGCGCAGCCTCGGGCTGGACTCCGTCTTCACGTACAACGACGAATACGCCGCGCTGCTGCTGCACGCGCTCCAGGCCGAGGGCATCGTCGTACCGGACGACGTCGCCCTCGTCGGCTGTGACGACCTGGTCCTCTCCGCACTCCAGCAGCCCGCGCTCACCACGGTCCGGCTGGACATGCCGTCGGCGGCGCAGATCGCGGGCGCCCTGCACGAGCTGATCGAGACGGGCACGGCTGCGCCGGTCCCGGCCGTGGAAGCCGTCCTGGTGCCCCGCCTGACTTCCTGAGCGAGGGCCGCCCGGGTTCGCAGGCGCGCCGCAGCCACGGGCCGCGCTGTCAAGCGACGAATTCCAGCGACGTGACCGACGGCCCGCCCCGGGGCCTACTGGGATCACGGATCGAAACAGCATCCCGCCGGCACTGCGGCCGGAAGTCATCCCGCTGTTTCTCGACGAAGGAATTCACCATGTCTGGTTACAAGGACACGCCCACCATCGGGATCGTCGACACGGGCGCCGGATCTATAGAGATCCAGGTTTCGTACACCATCTTCTACACGCCGGATGAACTGCTGTTCCCGGAGGGCTGGTTCGACAGCGTTGCGCTGTTCGAGAGCGACAAGGGCGCGGTCTCCGGCGGCGACCACCTGTTCGACCTGGAACCCAGGTTCTTCTTCCCGCGGTCGACCGAGGAGACACGAACGTTCTCCATCCTGCGCACCCGCGATCAGCTCGGTACCGAGTCCGGTGGCGAGGAGATCTACGCGGTGGTCCACCACGTCCGCGGCATTCAGGGTCTCAAGAGCAACAGGAGGCGGACCGCCGGTTTCCCGCTCGCGGTGTGAGGGCGGCGCCGCGGCCGGTCGAAGGACGCAAGACGAGACGCAAGAAGCAAGACGGAAGACGGAAAGCGCCCCGTGGCGCCCGCATCTGCTGTGGGGACACGGGGCGCTTCGCTGCCTACTAGGTCGTGTATCGAAAGTGGATCTTGAGTTGTGGATGATCTCGGTTCATGGGGCGGGGAGATCTCACGGATGAGCAGTGGGCGGTACAGCCGTTGTTGCCGAAGAGGATGACGGTGGGGCGGCCGCGGGCCTCCCGGCGGCAGCTGATCGACGGCATACGGTTCCGGGTCCGCACCGGCGTGCCATGGCGGGACGTCCCCGTCGAGTACGGGCCGTGGGGCCGGATCTACGACCTGTTTCGCCGGTGGCAGCGAGACGGCACCTGGCACCAGGTTCTCACCCGGCTCCAGGCCCAGGCCGATGCGAAGGGCGCGATCGTGTGGGACCTGAGCGTCGACTCCACCGTGTGCCGTGCCCATCAGCATGCGGCCGGGGCCCGCAAGCGGGGTGACCTGCAGAAGGAACCACCGGGCGGTGTCTTCACCGAGCCCGATGATCACGGGCTGGGGCGTTCGCGCGGCGGGTTCACGACCAAGCTGCACTTGGCTGTCGAGCAGGGTCAGACGCCCATGTCGATCGTGGTGACGGCAGGGCAGTGGGGGACTCGCCGCAGTTCGAACGGGTGCTGGAGAAGGTCCGTGTGCCCCGCATAGGGCCGGGTCGGCCGCGCGTCTGCCCCGACCGCGTGCGGGCTGACAAGGCGTACGCCTGCCGGAAGAACCGCGCCTACCTGCGCCGCAGGGGAATCCGCTGCACCATTCCGGACAAGGCCGACCAGGTCCGCAACCGTAGGAAGCGCGGGTCCAGCGGTGGCCGGCCACCGAAGTTCGACCCACAGGACTACAAGGACCGGCACGCGGTCGAGTGCGGCATCAACCGTCTCAAGAGGCACCGTGCCGTCGCCACCAGGTACGACAAGCTCGCGGTCCGCTACGAGGCTACCGTCCTCGTTGCCGCCATCAACGAGTGGTTGTGACGTACTGGTCCGACGACAACTCGAACACCCGAACTCGCCGACCGCCAGTGGGATTGACGGTCTCACGGACCGGATGCATCCCAAGTTTGGTCATGATCCGTTCGGAGGCGTCGTTGCCCACTTGAGTGATGCTGACGATCCGCTCCAGCCCTCGCTCTTCGAACCCGAACCGTACAGCGGCCGCAGCGGCCTCGGTGGCCAAGCCCTGCCCCCAGTGGGAACGTCCCAGCCGCCAGCCGACCTCCACCGCCGGCAGTACCTCCGGCAAGAAGTCGGGCACCGAAAGGCCGGTGAACCCGGCCAGCTCGCCAGTAGACCGGATCTCCACGGCGAACAGGCCGAAGCCCCGTGACTCCCACTCGCTCTCCCAAGCCTGGATCCCGCCGCGAGTCTGCTGTTCGTCACGGACGCTGCTGTCACGGATCCACCGCATGACCTCGGCGTCGGCATTGATGGCAGCCATGGGCGCAACGTCTTCCTCGCGCCAGCGACGCAGGATCAATCGGGGAGTCTCAAGCGTGACCATCCAATCATTCTGGATCACAAAACGGGCTCTCCGCCATCCCCACCAGGCACTTTCGATACACGCCCTAGCATCGCGAGGGTGACCCAGCGGGTCCAGGAGGGGTAGCGGCGGACTTGGTGCTCATCGAGTCCGGCCAGCCCTTTCTCGGTTTGGAAGGTCTCTTCCACACGCCATCTGGATCCGGCTACCCGCACGAGCTCGGTCAGCGGCACCGGCTGGGGTGAGAGGCAGCGGTAGTAGGCGAGTTCGCCGGTGGTGCGGTTGCGGCGGATCAGGAGCTGGCGGCTGCCCGGCGCTGCCTCGGTGAGATCGATGACGGCCCAGTCGTAGAACCGCTGTCCCTTCGCACCGCGTCCAGCCGAAAGTTTCTGCCAGGCACGCTTCGGCACCTTCTTCACCAGGGCGTCGGCGCGGAACGTGCCCGCACCGGTGGCCTCTTCGGCCGAACAGGCCACCGCGAGGACATAACCGATGCCGCGTTCCTCCAGAGCCCTGCGCAGTTTCGGGTTGCTGCCGTAGACCTCGTCACCGGTGACCCAGCCCCCGTGATGTCCGGCGTCCAGGAAGCGTTCGATCATCGTGCGGGCCAGTTCCGGCTTGGTCGCGAAGACGGTGTCGCCGCCGACCCCCGCTGCCCGGCAGCGGTCCGGGGCGCTTGTCCAAGAGCGCGGGATGTACAGCTCCCGGTCCACCGCCGCGTGTCCCGCTCGCCGGCGTAGACGAGGTAGACGGCGACCTGGGAGTTCTCGATCCGCCCGGCCGTTCAGGTGTACTGGCGCTGGACCCCGACCGTGTGGTGCCCTTCTTCACGTCGCCGGTCTCGTCGACGACCAGCACTGCCGCCTCGTCGTGGAGGTGCTCGATGACGTATTCGCGCACGTCGTCGCGGACGGCGTCGGCATCCCAGGAGGCCCGGCACAGCAGATGTTGCATGCCGTGCGGGCTGGCCTCCCCGGCCAACTCCGCGATCGTCCAGCAGTTTTTGCGCGGCAGGTCCGACAGCAGTCCGAGCACCAGCCGCCCGACCCGGCGCCTGGGCTCAACACGAGCGAAACGGCCCGCGATGCGGCTTATCAGGCCCTCGAATGTTTCCTGCCAGCGGGCGGGGTCCACGCCGTGACTTACGGCCACCGCCTGATCTTCTGTCTTCACGCAACGATGATCAACGGTGGCCGTACCCGTTCCCGCAGCGACCCCGCCAGCAGGATCACGATTTGGCGAGTCTGCCGTGGCAGGTGAGTGCTTCCGCCCTGTTCCCCGAAGGCACCGCCAACCGCGCTGTGGATGCCGTGGCCAGCAGGGCTTGGTCAGTCGCTTCACCCGTAGTTCATGAACCAGTGAGTATCGAAAAAGCGGGCCATTGTGAACGGGTGATGCGGATCGATGAGGATGCGGCAGACGAACTCAGCGGCTTGGCAGTCGAAGGCGACGTCCTCACCGTCGAAGGACCGGACCACGACAGGCCAACGGTCGGGATCGCCGCCGTCGGCCCTCCAGCAATACAGGTTCTCGTGCTCCGTGCCTGCCCAGATGAGCAGGCCGTCCTCCCTGAGATCCGTCCACGGCTCCTGGTTCAGGTCCAGGAATCCGTCGAAGGCGCCCTTGCCGAACGTCTGGACCATGTGCTTGTAGTCGCTCGGCAGCGCGGTCCCCAGGCGGGACTCCATCTCCGCCCAGTCCATGTCCGGCCGCTGGTCGGACTGTGTCCAGCCGGTGATCAGTCTGAGCCGCTCCATCCAGTCGATGTCCTCGTCCTCGTCCGGAGCGACCCCCAAGGGTTTGGGCACCTCTCTGGGAGCGATTACCAGCACCGACCGCTCGGTCCCTTCGGCGTCCCGCGCCGTCCCCGTGCCAACCCACTGATCCCCGTACGCCCACGCCCGTAGCATCACGGCTCGGTCCTCGAAGGGGATGATGAGAGCCGCCCCCCTGGAATCGTCGACCGTCGGATCGGTGAAGCCATCGAGGATGAGGGTGCGCGGGGCGCCATACCTGCCTTCGAGTAGGTCGGTCAGGTCCTGCAGGTCCAGATCGCCGGGCAGGTACATGTAGCTGTTCCCGGGGCCGAGTCGGGCCAGCAGATCGTTGACGTGCGCTTGCGTGAGCTCCATGGCGGACAGTGAAGCGCACGGCACTGACAATGCGGCCCCTCAAGCCTTCGAATGTTTCCTGCCAGCGGGCAGGGTCCACGCCGTGACTTACGGCCACCACCTGATCTTCTGTCTTTACGCAACGATGATCAACGGTGGCCGTACGCGGCCCCGCAGCGGTCCCGCCAGCAAGATCACGAGCTACAGCTGGAGTACCAGGCGCGAGGCGCGGACCTCGGGCGGTCATCCGCCGTCGGTCACCACCGAGCCCGAGCCCGTGCCCGTGCCCGAGCCCGAGCCCGTGCCCGTGCCCGTGCCCGAGCCCGAGCCCGAGCCCGAGCCCGTGCCCGCGGCCGCCCCCCGACGGTCGTGGACACGTACGCGTTCCCGGGCGAGGGCCGGCTGGAAGAGCCACCACACCAGCAGGCCCGCGCCCGCGCCCGCGGCGGCACCGGCCACCGTGTCGGTGAGCCAGTGCGCGTGCAGCCAGGTGCGGCTCCACATCATGGCCAGGGCGAAGGCCGCGCCCCCGAACCACCAGGCCCGCCGGCGGGCGGCGGGGACCAGGAGCACGCCGACGGTGACGACGAGGAGCGCCGCCGTGGCCGCGTGGCCGGACGGGAAGGAGCCGTGGTCGACACGGACCAGGGGGTCGGCCGGTCGCGGCCGGTCCACCAGGTGCTTGAGCCCCTGCACGACGAGCATGTTGCCGCCGAGGTAGCCGGCGAGCAGGTAGCCGGCCGACGCCCAGCGCCTGCGGACGAGCAGCACGGCCAGCAGCGTGAGCGGGATGACGGCGCCTACCGGGCCGCCGAACCAGTCCAGCGCCGTGGCGGCGGCCAGGTACGGGCCCTCGTGGGGACCGCCCATCCAGACCAGCCAGCGTTCGTCCAGCCCCTGGAAGGGCGGATGCGTGACGTCGGAGCGGACCACGAGGGCTGGCGCCACGGCGGCCGTCAGGAGCAGGAGGGCCGCGACGAGGATGCCGCGGCCGCGGCGCGAAGATGCCCCGGGCCCGGCGCGGCGGGCGGCTGCGCGGGGGCCGTCGGGTCTGTCGTACGGGGTGGTGACCGGAGTGCCGGGCATGGCTGTGCCTCTCGCGGCCGCGGGAACGCCCGCGGCCGTGTGTGCTCTGAAGGGAGCCGGGGGCGAGGTCGTCCCGGGTTCCGTGCACCAGCAGGAACGGCGGCGGGGTCGAGTCCGCGGCGTACGTGACCGGGCTCGCGGTCCGGGCGGCCTCCGGGTCCTCGGCCACGGAGGCGCCCAGCAGCGCCTCGTAGGGATCGGGGAACTCCGTCCCGGACGGCATGGCCGGCATGGGGTGCGCGGCCAGGGCGACCAGGTCGGAGACGCCGTACCAGTCGACGACCGCGAGGAGGCCGGTGTCGCCGGAGCCGACGCCGTGCGTGCCCTCGAGTGCCGCGGCCTGCGGGCTGCCGGGGCCGACGAGGCCGGCGAGCGCCGCCAGGTGACCGCCCGCGGACTCGCCCCAGACGCCGATCCGGTCCGGGTCGATGCCGAGGGTGCCGGCGAACGTGCGGACGTAGCGGATCGCGGCCTTCACGTCGTGCAACTGGGCCGGGAAGGGCGCTTCGAGGCTGTGCCGGTAGTCGATGGAGACGAACGCGAGCCCGGCCGCCAGTACCGCCCCGTGCAGGAGCGCGGCGGGCACGGTCGGCGGCGGGTAGCGGCGGTCGCCGTCCAGCCAGCCGCCGCCGTGGATCCAGACGACCGCCGGGAACGGTCCTTCGCCCGCGGGCACCTGGACGTCGAGCAGGCGGGGCCGGTAGCCGGGGGTGGTCGCGTAGGTGACCCCGTCGAAGCGGCGGACGCCGTCCGCGCCCGTCACGGGCGCCACGGGGGACCGGTACGGCGGGGGCGGCCAGGTCATGTCGGCGAGATCGAATTCGGTGGGAGGAGATTGCGTCATTGCGGCCCTTCCAAATGCGGCGGTCCCGGCGGGGGCGGCGTGCAGGCTTCGCGTCGTATGTCCGAAATGCTTGCGCGAGTCACCGGGGCAGGCGTAGCTTGTTACACGTGTAATCACGACTCTAGCGACGCATTTCCGCTGACTACAAGCCCAGGGGCGTTCTGACTTCTGGAGCAGTTACACGTGACGTAGCAGTGGACGCGCCGCCTTCCCCTCCGGGAGCACGTCATGCTCACCACCGCCGCCACTCCCGCTCCTCCTGCGGTGCGGAGCCTCGTCCAGTGGGTCGCCGACCCCGTCGCCGCGAGCGTCCCGCAGATCAGGGCCCGCGTGCGCGACGCCCTCGAGGGGTGGCGGGTGCCCTGCGACGCGGTCGACGTCCTGCTGCTGGCCGTCAGTGAACTCGTCGGCAACGTCGTCCGGCACGCGGGAGCCGGCCGGATGCGGGTCGGCGTGGCCGTCGGCGGGGGCTGGCTCCGGCTGGAGGTCACCGATCGGGGCGCCGGCCTGCCGCGGCTGCCCGCTCCGCGCGCCGAGGTCGACCCGGAGTCCGAAGACGGCCGCGGGCTGCTGATCGTGCAGCTGCTGACGGCCGAGCTGGGCGGCGAACTCTCCGTCGGGGCGCATGAGTTCGGGAAGTCGGTCCGCGTGTGCATTCCCGCGGTCTGAGTCGGTGGGCGGGGGAGGGTCCGGAGGTGTGCACCGCTGCCCCGCTCCTCGAATATCGCGAGATGTTGACGGACGCCAAATATTCGACATATCTTGCTCTCCATCTCCCCGCTGCTCCCTGATTGAGGTGCCGCCCCATGGAGCTCTCCCCTTCCGCGCATGCCGATTCCTTCTGTCGGGACCGGCTGCCGCCCTTCGCTCTCTGGCCCGAACTCCGCTTCGACCTCCCGGAGTTGGACTACCCGGACCGGCTCAACTGCGCTCAGCGCCTGCTCGACGCCGCCGTCGAACGGCTGGGCCCCGACCGCCCCTGTCTGCTCACCCCGACCGAGCGCTGGACCTACGGCGCACTGCAGCACCGCGCCAACCAGGTCGCCCAGGTCCTCACCGAGGACTTCGGCCTCGTGCCCGGCAACCGCGTCCTGCTGCGCGGCCCCAACAACCCGTGGCTCGTCGCCGCGTGGTTCGGGGTCCTGAAGGCCGGCGGGGTCGCCGTCACCACCATGCCGATGCTGCGCGCGTCCGAGCTCGCCGAGCTCACCGACATCAGCCGGCCCCTGCTCGCCGTGTGCGACCACCGCTACGCCGACGAGCTCGACCCGGCCCGCCGCCCCGGCGGGGCGGCCCCGCAGGAACTGCCGGAGCTGCCCGTCCTCACCTACGGCGGCCCCGGACCGACGGACCTGACCGCACGCTGCGCGGCCAAGGACGGCCGGTTCGACACCGTGGCCACCGCCGCGGACGACGTGGCGCTGATCGCCTTCACCTCCGGCACGACCGGCCGCCCCAAGGCGACCCTGCACTTCCACCGCGACGTGCTCGCCAACGCCGACACCTTCTCCCGGCACGTCCTCAAGCCCCGCCCGGACGACGTCTTCACCGGCACACCGCCGCTCGCCTTCACCTTCGGGCTCGGCGGACTGGTGGTGTTCCCCCTCTACGTCGGGGCCGCCACCCTGCTGATCGAGCAGGCGGCCCCGCTGCAACTGGCCGAACTCGTCGCGGCCCACGGCGTGACCGTGCTGTTCACCGCGCCCACGGCCTACCGCGCGATCATGGAGGCCGGGGTGGTGGACCGGCTGGCCGGGCTGCGCCGCTGCGTGTCCGCCGGGGAAGCGCTGCCGGCCGCGGTCTGGCACGCGTTCCACGCCGCCACCGGGCTGCGCATCATCGACGGCATCGGCGCCACCGAGATGCTGCACGTCTTCATCTCCGCGGCCGACGAGGACATCCGGCCCGGCTCCACCGGCCGCCCCGTTCCCGGCTACCGCGCCGCCGTCGTCGACGAGCACGGCGATCCCGTCCCCGACGGTCAGCCCGGCCTGCTGGCGGTCACCGGCCCGACCGGCTGCCGCTACCTCGCGGACCCGCGCCAGGCCTCGTACGTCAGGAACGGCTGGAACATCACCGGCGACACCTACATCCGCGACGCGGAGGGCTACTTCTGGTACGTCGCCCGCAGCGACGACATGATCGTCTCCTCCGGCTACAACATCGCGGGCCCCGAGGTGGAGAAGGCCCTCGCCACCCACCCCTACGTCGAGGAGTGCGCGGTCGTCGGGGCCCCGGACACGCGGCGCGGCATGGTCGTCAAGGCCTACGTCGTCCTGGGCACCGGTGTCCCGGCGGCGGAGGGGACCGTCCGTGAGCTCCAGGCCCACGTCAAGCAGACGATCGCCCCGTACAAGTACCCGCGCGCCGTCGAATTCGTCACGGAACTCCCGCGCACCGGCACCGGGAAGCTCCGGCGCGGCGCACTGCGCGAGCGCGCCCTCTCCGAAGCGGCGGCTCCGGCCCCGGCGGCACCCGCCCTGACGGCACCCGCCCTGACGGCACCCGCCCCGGCGGCCCCGGCCCCGGCCGCGCCGCCGTCCGCACCCTCGCCCCCGCCGCCCAGCGTCGTCGTCGAACGCCGCGTCGAATGGACCGACACCGACGCCGCCGGCCACTACCACCACTCCACCGTCGTGCGCTGGGTCGAGGCGGCCGAGGCCGTCCTGCTCCACCGCCTCGGCCTGTCCCACCTGTTCGGCAGCACGCCCCGGGTCCACTTCGAGGCCGACTACGGGGCCCGGCTCTGGTTCGGGGACGCGGTGCGCACCGAGCTGAAGGTCACCAAGGTCGGCTCGGCCTCCCTGCACTACGCCTTCACCGTGCGCGGCGAACAGGGCGTGGAGGCGGCCACGGGCCGCATGGTCATCGCCCACTCGGCCGCCCACGCGACCGGCTCGACCCCCTGGCCCGCCGACGTACGGGAACGGCTGGGCACGGCAGGGCCGCAGGAACCCGAACTGCTCACCACCGGCGCGGAATCCGCGCCATCACCAGGAGGTACGGCGTGCGCGTCGCAGTCATAGGAGGAGGGCCCGGCGGACTGTACTTCGCGGCCCTCGCCAAGCAGCTCTCCCCGCACTGGGAGATCACCGTCTGGGAACGCAACGCCCCCGACGACACCTTCGGCTTCGGGGTCGTCTTCTCCGACGAGACGCTCGACGGCATCGCCCAGGCCGACCGCGAGATCCACGCGGCCATGTCCGCCGAGTTCGCCCGCTGGGCCGACGTCGACGTCCGCTACCGGGGCACCACCCTCACCTCGGGCGGCCACGGCTTCGCCGCCCTCGGCCGCCGGCACCTGCTGCGGATCCTCCAGGAGCGCTGCGCCGCCCTGGCGGTGGACGTCCGCTACCGCACCCAGGCCCCGCCCGCCGCCGAACTCGCCGCGTCGTACGACCTGGTGGTGGCGTGCGACGGCGTACGGTCGGCCACCCGCGCCGCCTACGCCGACACCTTCGGCACCGACCTCGACGAGCGCACCGGCCGCTACATGTGGCTGGGCACGGACAAGGTCTTCGAAGCGTTCACCTTCATCGTCGACGAGCACGACTTCGGCACCCTCCAGGTGCACGCGTACCCCTACGACGCCACCCGCTCCACCTTCATCGTGGAGATGGAGGAGGAGGCGTGGCGGCGCGCAGGCTTCGAGGAGTTCGCCGCCCTCGACCACCCGCCGGGCACCAGCGACGAGGACAGCATCCGGCGCTGCGAGGAACTCCTCGCGGACCACCTCGACGGCCACCGGCTCCTCCCCAACAACTCCAAGTGGCTCCGCTTCACCACGGTCCGCAACCGCACCTGGCGCCACGAGAACGTCGTCCTCCTCGGGGACGCCGCCCACACCGCGCACTTCTCCATCGGCTCCGGCACCAAGCTCGCCATGGAGGACGCCCTCGTCCTCGCCGCCAGCCTGCACGAACACCCGGACGTGCCGACCGCGCTCGCCGCGTACGAGGAGGAGCGCAGGCCGGTGGTGGAGTCCACCCAGCGCGCCGCCCAGGCCAGCCTGGAGTGGTTCGAGCACATCGACCGCTACACCGGCCAGGACCCGCACCAGTTCGCCTTCAACCTCCTGACCCGCAGCCGCCGCGTCACCTACGACAACCTGCGCGTGCGCGACGAGAAGTTCACCACCGCGGTCAACCGCTCCTCGACCGTGCCGCCGATGTTCCGGCCCTACCCGCTCGGCGGACTGCTGCTGCGCAACCGGGTCGTCGTCCCGCCCACCGCTCTGCACACCGCGCGCGAAGGCCTCCCCGGCGACTTCGACCTCGTCCACCTCAGTACGCAGGCCCTCGGCGGCGCCGGCCTGGTCCTCGCCGGGATGACGGCCGTCAGCGCCGACGGCCGGGCCACCCCCGGCTGCCCCGGGCTGTGGAACGACGAACAGGAAGCGGCCTGGCGGCGCATCACCGACTTCGTCCACGGCCAGTCCGACACCTGCCTCGGCATCCAGCTCACGCACGCCGGACGCCGGGCGGCCGCGCACGACCGGCAGCCCTTCGCCGCCTCCGCGCTGGCCTGGGACGAGCGGAGCCCGGTGCCGCGCCAGGCCGACCGGGCCGACATGGACGCTCTCGTACGGGACTTCGTGAGCGCGGCCCGGCGCGCCGACCGGGCCGGCTTCGACGTGCTGGAACTCCAGTACGGGCACGGCCACTTGCTCTCCGGCTTCCTGTCCCCGCTGACCAACCGGCGGACCGACGAGTACGGCGGCGACCTCGAGGGCCGGCTGCGGCTGCCGCTCGAAGTGCTGAGTGCCGTACGGGAAGTGTGGCCGGCCGGCAAGGCGCTGCTGGTGCGGATCTCCGCCGCCGACTGGGCCGAGGGCGGCACCAGCGAGGCCGACGCGGTCGCGATCGCCCGCGCGCTCGCCGAGGCGGGCGCCGACGCGATCGACGTCTCCACCGGCGAGGTCGTCTCCCACGAGCGTCCCCGCTACGGCCGCAGCTACCAGACCCCCTACGCCGACCTCATCCGCAACGCCACCGGGGTCCCCACCATCGCCGTCGGCGCGATCTCCACCTACGACGACGTGAACTCGATCATCCTGGCCGGCCGGGCGGACCTGTGCGGCGTCGGCCGCGCGCAGATCCACGACCCGCTGTGGACCCTGCACGCCGCCGCGGCCCAGGGCTACCAGGGCCCCGCCGCACCCTGGGCGCGGGCCTGGCGGGCGGGCAGCGGCCGGCCCCCGTCGGCCCGCACCGACCGGATCCCGCCCCGCCTCGAACTCCTGCGGCAGCCCGCCGCGTCCGCCCACCGCCGCTGGCTGCCGCGCGCCGCCGCCCCGGCGCCCGCTCCCGTCCCGCGATAACCGGAGGTTCCCATGCCCATGGACAGGGCGAACCTGCCCCGTTTCACGGCGGCCGCCGTCCAGGCCGCACCCGTCTACCTCGACCCCGCCGCCACCGTCGACAAGGCCGTCGCCCTGATCGCCGAGGCCGCGGCCCACGGAGCCGAACTCGTCGTCTTCCCCGAGGTGTTCGTCCCCGGCTACCCCTACTGGAACTGGACGATGAACCCGGTCCAGGGCTCCCCCTGGTTCGAGCGCCTCCAGCGGTCCTCCGTCGACATCCCCGGGCCGCACGTCGACGCCCTGCGCGCGGCGGCCCGCCAGCACGGCATCGTCCTCGTCATCGGGGTCAACGAGCGCGCCCCGCACAGCCTCGGCGTCCTCTACAACACGCTGCTGACCATCGGACCCGACGGCGCCCTCCTCGGCGTCCACCGCAAACTGGTGCCGACCTGGGCCGAGAAGCTCACCTGGACCGGCGGGGACGGCAGCTCGCTCGTCGTCCACGACACACCCGTCGGCCCCCTCGGCGCGCTCGCCTGCGGCGAGAACACCAACACCCTGGCCCGCTTCACCCTCCTCGCGCAGGGCGAACTCGTCCACGCCTCCTGCTACATCGCCCTGCCCGTCGCCCCCGCCGACTACGACATGGCCGACGCCATCGCCGTCCGCACCGCCGCCCACAGCTTCGAGGGCAAGGTCTTCTCCGTCGTCGCCTGCTCCACCGTCTCCCCGGAGATCGTCGACGTGCTCGCCGGGGACGACGAGGAGCTGCGCAAGCAGTTCACCCGTCCCCGCAGCGCACTGTCCGGCATCTTCGGCCCAGACGGCCGCCCGGTCACCGAACCCCTCGTGGACGACGAGGGGATCGTCTACGGCGAGATCGACCTCGCCCGGTGCATCCAGCCCAAGCAGATGCACGACATCACCGGCCACTACAACCGCTTCGACATCTTCCGCCTCGAAGTCGACAACCGCCCCCGGCCGCCCGTGACCTTCACCGTGCCCCCGGCCCCCTTCACCGACACCGCCGCCCCTGAGGAGGACGTATGACCATCGAGCAGGACGACACCGTGCTCGGCCGCGCCCGGGTGTCCGACACCCCCGAACTCACCGCGTACTACGAAGAGCTCGGCGCCCTCGACGCCGGCGCCCTGTGGACCGTGGCCAACGACATCGAGCCCTGGTACCCGCAGCCCCGCTCCGTGCCCGTGCTGTGGCGCTACGACGAGCTGCGCCCCCACGTCCTCAGGGCCCTCGGCCTCGTCAAGGGCGACGACGCCGGCCGCCGCGTCGTCATGCTCGTCAACCCGGGCCGCAAGGACGTCAGCGCCGCGGCGGGGCTCCTCTACACCGGCCTGCAGATCATGGGACCCGGCGAGGCCATGACCGCCCACCGCCACCAGGCAGCCGCCCTCCGCTTCGTCCACGAGGGCACCGGTGCCTGGACGATCGTCGACGGCCAGAAGCTGAAGGTGGGCCCCCGCGACTTCGCCATCACCCCGAACGGCACCTGGCACGAGCACGGCAACGACGCCGAGGACGGCCCCGTCATCTGGCAGGACGGACTCGACATCCCGCTGGTCAACGCCCTGGACGCCGGGTTCTACGAGGTGCACCCGGACCTGTACCAGACCCCGGGGAAGGTGATCAATTCCTCGGTCCTGACCTACGGAGCGAACCTCTTGCCGTACGGGGTGGAGAAGTGGACCCGGCCGTACTCCCCGCTGCTCGCCTACCCCTGGGAGCCCACCTACGAGGCGCTGCGGGGACTCGCCGAGGCCACCGAGGGCTCCCCCTACGACGGGGTCATCGCCGAGTACACCAACCCGGTGACGGGCGGCCCGGTCATGCCCACCATGGGCGCCCACATGCAGCTGCTGCGCCCCGGCCAGGCCACCCTCGCCCACCGCCACACCGGCTCGGTGATCTACACGGCCGCCAAGGGCCGCGGATTCTCGGTGATCGCCGGACGGCGCTTCGAGTGGAAGCAGGGCGACATCTTCTGCGTCCCCTCCTGGGCCTGGCACGAGCACCACAACCTCGACCCGGCCGAGGACGCCTGCCTCTTCTCCTTCAACGACTTCCCCGTCATGCGCTCGCTCGGTTTCCACCGGGAAGAGGCGTACGCCGACAACGGCGGGCACCAGCCCGTCACCGCCGCCTGACCCACGAGGAGCCCCAGCATGCGCTTGCTGACCTTCATCAACGGAACCAACGGAACCACCGAAGCCACCGGAGCGGCCGAACGCCTGGGAGTCGAGGCCGACGGCGTCGTCCTCGACCTTGCCGTCCTGGCCGACCACGCCGGCGTGCGGCTCCCGCAGGACGTGCTGTCCTTCGTCCAGGCCGGTCCGGCCGCGGAGGAAGCGGCCCGGCAGCTGCTCGCCGCCGACCCCGCCGGATGGCCCGCCGGCGCCGTCCACCGGCGGGAGGACGTGACCCTGCGCGCCCCGCTGCGCCCCGGCAAGATCATCGGCGTCGGCCTCAATTACATCGAGCACGTCGAGGAGTCCAGCCGCAGCCTCGACACCGACAAGGACCTGCCGCCGCGCCCGGTCCTCTTCGGCAAGCCCGCCACCGCCGTCACCGGACCGGGCCAGCCGATCCTGCACAACGCCGACCTGACCACCCAGCTGGACTGGGAATGCGAACTCGCCGTCGTCATCGGCCGCACCGCCCACCGGGTGAGCGAGGAGGAGGCGTACGACCACGTCTTCGGCTTCAGCATCGTCAACGACATCAGCGCCCGCGACCAGCGCCGCTCCGGCCAGTGGTTCTTCTCCAAGGGTCAGGACTCCTACGCCCCCTTCGGCCCGGTGATCGTGACCCGGGACGAGATCCACGACCCCATGGCCCTCGACCTCTCGCTGCGCGTCAACGGCGTCACCAAGCAGAAGTCGAACACGCGGCACATGCTCTTCCCGATCGCCCGCCTCATCGCCGACATCAGCTCCGGCATGACCCTGGAACCCGGCGACGTCATCGCGACGGGCTCGCCCTCCGGCGTCGGCGCCGGCATGGTCCCGCCCGAGTTCCTCACCCCCGGTGACACGGTGGAGGCCACCGTCGAACTGATCGGCACCCTGACCAACCCCGTCGTCGACGCCCGCTGAGGAGCACCCCGTGGCACCCCGCACCTACCGCATCGGCCAGATCGTGCCGAGCTCGAACGTCACCATGGAAACCGAGGTCCCGGCCATCCTCCGGGCCCGCCAGGCCGTCGCCCCCGACGAGCGCTTCACCTTCCACTCCAGCCGGATGCGCATGACCCACGTGACCCCGGAGCAGCTCAGGGCCATGGACGCGGACTCCGACCGCTGCGCCGTGGAACTGTCCGACGCCCGGGTCGACGTACTCGGCTACGCCTGCCTCGTCGCCATCATGAGCATGGGCCTCGGCTACCACCGGACCGCGGAGCAGCGGCTGCACACCTGCACCGCCGAGAACGGGGCACCCGCCCCGGTCGTCACCAGCGCCGGAGCCCTCGTCCACGGACTGCACACCATCGGCGCCAAGAAGATCGCGCTCCTGGCCCCCTACATGCGCCCGCTCACGCGGACCGTCGTGGACTACCTCACGCACGAGGGCATCGAAGTCCTCGACTACGAGGCCCTCGAAATCCCGGACAACCTCGACGTCGCCGCCCACGACCCGGCCCGGCTGCCAGGCCTCGCCCGGGCGCTGGAGTACTCGGACGCCGACGCCGTCGTGCTCTCGGCCTGCGTGCAGATGCCGTCCCTGGGCGCCATCGAGGAGGCCGAACAGCTCCTGGGCAAGCCGGTCGTCTCCGCGGCCGTCTGCACCGCCCACCAGCTCCTGCGCGCCCTGGACCTGGACGCGGTGGCTCCCGGGGCGGGCCACCTGCTGTCGGGCAAGTACGCGAGGGCCCCCCTGCCGGCATAGCCCCGCACTCCCTCGCGCAGCGGCGGCAGCGTGTGCGTCGGGACGGACGGGTCCTTCGGGACGAAGGGCCCGTCCGTCCGGTCAAGCGGGGCGGAGCGGGTGGATCGGTGACGACCGGGGCATCCCGGTCGGCACCGTACGGAAAGGGACCGGTTCGGCACCGGGAGTGACACGAGAGGTGGTTCCAGCGCTGAAGGGCATGGGGTGCCCTCTCGAGCGGGCCCCCCGGCATCAGTCGCTCCGCTTCCAGATCCCAGAGGCCACCACGCATGCACCCACCCTTCGGCATCCCGGATCAGGACACGATGGAGCTCTTCCCCGGCGATGTCGGTGCGTACGGCACGGCGCAGGTGCCGCCGGTCCCCGCCGCCGAGGCCCCCGTCTTCGTCGACACGTCGGGGCGCAGACAGCGCCGGGTGCGTCGCTGGGGCTACCTGCTGGTGGTACCGGCCGTCGCCTATGTCGTGCTGCTCATGAGCACCTTGCTGGGCGGCCCCACCTTCCAGTCGCCTTTCCTGCCCTCCGCCCAGGCTCCGCACACCCCCGTGCCCGGGGGCACGGCAGGGGCCGGCACCGCCGGCCCCTCCACCCGTGGTCCGGCGAGCAGCGGCACACGCCCCGCCCCGGCAGCCTCGCGCAGCGGCGCCGCACCCTCCCCGGCCGCCACGACCGTGACCGACATGGGGACGCCCAGCACCGGACAGGGCCCGACGAAGGCCGCGACCGGACCCGCAGACCCCGCTCCGTCGCCTCCCGGCGGCGGCCGCGGCCGCGTCACCGCGCCCCCCGGCCAGGGTGGCGGCAAGCCCACCGGCCGTCCCTGAGCCGGCCACGTCCGTCACGTCCGTCACGCCGGACAGGCCCGGCACAGTGCAGGCAGCCGGCACCGCACCGCCCCACGCAGCAGGCAGGAAGTCCCACCCCTTGTCGAAGAACCGTCGCCGCCGCCCCCACGGCAGGCACAGCACCGTACGCAACGTCCCCCTGCGCACCCACTGGCTGTTGCTGACCACCCTCGTGCTCACCCTTTCGGCGGCGCTGCTCCTCCAGGGCTACACCCAGCACCTGTTCGACTCCACCCCCGACGGGGCTCACCGTGAGCAGGGTCCGGGGACGTCCGTACCGGCGGAGATCAGCTCCGGCGGGCCGGTGATCGAGGGGAAGGCCGGCCGCACCGCCGCCCCGGCGGCCCGCACGATCGCTCTGACCTTCGACGACGGCCCCGACCCCGTCTGGACCCCGAAGATCCTCGACGTGCTGCGCCGCAACGCCGTGCCCGCGACCTTCTTCACCGTCGGCACCCGGGTCGCCGAAAATCCCGACCTCGCCCGCCGGATCGTCGACGAGGGCCACCAGATCGGCCTGCACAGCTTCACCCACACCGATCTCGGCGCCGCGTCCCCCTGGCGGCGTTCCCTGGAACTGCGCGAGACCCAGCTCGTCATCGCCGGCGCCACCGGCGTCACCACCCCGCTGCTGCGCCCGCCGTACTCCTCCACCGGCAAGGCGCTCGACGACGCCGACTGGAGCGCCGTCGTCCAGGCCGGGCAGGAGGGGTACCTGACCGTCCTGACGACCCTGGACAGCGAGGACTGGCGACGCCCGGGCGTGGAACGGATCGTCGCCGGCGCCACCCCCAAGGACACCGCCGGGCAGATCGTGCTCCTGCACGATGCGGGCGGAGACCGCACGCAGACGGTCGCCGCGCTCGAAGAGCTCGTGCCACGGCTGAAGGCCGCCGGCTGGACGTTCGCCACGGTGGGCGATGCGGTCGCCCTCCGCGGTGCCGTGCAGCCCGCCGCGACCACCGACCGGTGGCAGGGCCTCGCCCTGATCACCGCGATCCGTACCAGCGACTGGATCCTCGAAGCCCTCTCGTGGCTGCTGTGGGCGGCGGGCGCGATCAGCCTGCTGCGTGCGGTCGCCGTCTTCGTGGCCGCACGCCGGCACGTACGGATGCGCCGCAAGCCCTGGGGCGCTCCGGTCACCGAACCCGTGAGCGTCATCGTCCCCGCCTACAACGAGAGCGCCGGCATCGAGGCGGCAGTCCGCTCCCTCGTGGCCTCCGACCACCAACTCGAGGTCATCGTCGTCGACGACGGCTCCACGGACGGCACGGCCGACATCGTCGAGGCCCTCAGGCTGCCCGGCGTACGGGTCATCCGGCAGCAGAACGCCGGAAAGCCGGCCGCCCTCAACACGGGTATCGCGGCCGCCTCCTGCAATCTGCTCGTCATGGTCGACGGCGACACCGTCTTCGAACCGGACGCCGTGCGCATGCTCGTCCAGCCCTTCGCCCACCGCCGGGTGGGCGCGGTCTCCGGCAACGCCAAGGTGGTCAACCGGGGAGGGCTGCTCGGACGCTGGCAGCACATCGAGTACGTCGTCGGCTTCAACCTCGACCGCCGCCTGTTCGACCTCGCCGAGTGCATGCCCACCGTGCCCGGCGCCGTCGGCGCGTTCCGCCGCGAGGCACTGCTGCGGGTCGGCGGTGTCAGCGAGACCACCCTGGCCGAGGACACCGACCTCACCATGGCCCTGTGCCGGGACGGCTGGCGCGTCGTCTACGAGGAGCGGGCCAAGGCCTGGACGGAAGCGCCCGCCTCGCTCGGTGCCCTGTGGAAGCAGCGCTACAGGTGGTGCTACGGAACCCTCCAGGCCATGTGGAAGCACCGGGGCGCCCTCGCCCAGCGGGGGCAGGCCGGCAAGCTCGGGCGACGCGGTCTGGTCTACCTGCTGATGTTCCAGGTCCTGCTGCCCCTGCTCGCTCCCGTCGTGGACGTCTTCGCCGTCTACGGCCTGGTCTTCCTCGACCCCCTGCGCATCCTCGGCCTGTGGACGGCGTTCCTGCTCCTCCAGGTCCTGATGGGCCTGTACGCGTTCCGACTGGACGGGGAGCGGCCGGGCCCGCTGTGGAGCCTGCCGCTGCAACAGTTCGTCTACCGCCAGCTCATGTACCTGGTGGTGATCCAGTCCGTCTTCACCGCCGTCGCCGGCTCCCGACTGCGCTGGCAGCGGATGGAGCGCTACGGCAGCCTGCAGGTACCCGCCACCCCCTCCGAGCCGCTGACCGCGCTGCCGTCCCGGCCCTCCGACCCTCCGTACGGCCGCCCGCCCGCGCCCTGGGCGCCGCAGGCCGCCGGGGCTTGGGACGGTCCCGCGGCGGAGCCGCACGGCGGCTACGAGGCGGAACCCGGCTGGGCGCCCCACCCCTCGGCACCGATCCCGCACAGCCCGCAGGACCACATCTGGCCCTCCCAGGTGCACCGCGACCTGTAGTCAGGGCGCGCCGTCCCCGGCCCGCGCGAGGGCCAGTACCCCCGCGCAGATCAGGGCGATGCCCAGCACCTGGGGGAGCAACCACCAGCCCGACCGCAGGTGTTCCTCGTAGAGGACCACCCCCAGTGCGATGCTGATGCTCGCGTCGCCGAGGGTCAGCGCGGGCTGCGAGGCGACCAGCGGCCCGCCCTGCATGGCGTGTTCGAGCAGCAGCAGGGCGCAGATCCCGCTCGCGCCGAAGGCGTACGTCTCCCAGGCGGTCAGGAACGCCCCGATGCCGCCGTCGTCGAGGACGTGCACCGCGGACTTCATGAGGGCGGCGGTGAGCGCGTAGCAGACGGCGGTGGCCGCGCCGAGGCAGCCGGCCCGCGAGCGGCCGGGCGGGCGGCGCAGCCCGGCCATGGCCAGCAGGGCCACGACGACCGCGCAGGCCGTCAGGGCCACCGCCCACCGCGCGGGCGGCACGTCCGTACGGTTGCCCTGGGGCGAGGCGGCCACCAGCGCGATCCCGAGCCCCGCCACGACCCCCGCCACGG
>NZ_JARAYQ010000136.1:0-22682 GCF_033794505.1 Streptomyces sp. MB09-01
CAGTTGTGTTTTAGAGACAGGCCCTTACCCGAACCGGGGCTCCGCCCCGAACCCCGCTCCTCGAACGCCGGAGGGGCTGAAATTCCGGCCTCGCCGGCGTTCGAGGCGCGGGGGTCCCGCGGCGGAGCCCCCGCAGGGCCCGCCCTGGAGCTGCGCGGCATCACGGCCGGGTACGACGGGGGGCTCGTGCTCCACGGGGTGGACCTCGCCGTCCGCAAGGGGGAGATCCTCGCCGTGCTCGGGCCCAACGGAGCCGGGAAGAGCACCGCCTGCCGGGTGGCCGCCGGGCTGCTCCCCGTGGCGGGCGGGACGGTCCGCGTACAAGGGCGGGACGCCACCCGGGACGGAGCCGTACGGCGGTCGCGGGCCGGGGTGCTGCTCGCCCCCGAGGGCCGGGGGATCTTCCCCGCGCTCACCATCGAGGAGAACCTGGCCCTGTACCTGGGGGAGGCCGACGCCCGGGCCGCCGTCTACGCACGTTTCCCCCGGCTCGCGGAGCGCCGCACGGTGGCCGCCGGGGCACTCTCCGGCGGCGAGCAGCAGATGCTGGCCCTGGCCCCGCTGCTGCAGCGGCCGCCCGAGGTGCTGATCGCCGACGAGCCCTCGCTCGGGCTCGCCCCGCGCGTGGTGGAGGAGGTGTACGCGCTGCTCACCGAGCTCCGCGACGCCGGGACCGCGCTGCTCCTGGTGGAGGAGAAGGCCGCCGGGATCCTCGGGATCGCCGACACCGTGGCCTACCTCTCCCAGGGGCGGGTCTCCTGGTGCGGCCCCCGGGCCGAGGTGGAGGCGGACCGGCTCACCGAGGCCTACCTGGGGATGGGGACGAGCGGGATCGGGACGAGTGGGATCGGTACGAGCGGGATCGGTACGAGCGGGGTGGGGGCGTGAGCGGTTACGTTCTGGAAGCCAGTGGTGTCAGCGTCCGCTTCGGCGGAGTCAGGGCGCTGACCGGCGTGGACCTCGGCATCCGGGCGGGCGAGGTGTGCGGGCTGATCGGGCCGAACGGGGCCGGGAAGACCACGCTGTTCGACGTCCTGTCCGGGATCCGCCGGCCCGACCGCGGGCGGCTGCTGCTGGACGGCGCGGAGATCACCCGCCGCTCCCCCGTCTGGCGGGCCCGGCACGGGATGCGCCGGACCTTCCAGCGCCAGCAGTTGTTCGGGCAGCTCAGCGTGGCCGACAACGTGCTGGTGGCGCAGGAGTGGCGGGGCGGCGGGGGCGGGCTGGCCGCCGATCTCCTCGCCCTCCCGGCCCGGCGGGCCCGGGAGCTGGCCCGCCGGGCCCGCGGCGAGCGGGTGCTGGCCGACTGCGGGATCGGCGCGCTCGGGACCTCGTACGCCGGCGGGCTGCCCGTCGGGCAGGCCCGCATCGTCGAGCTGGCCCGCGCGGTGGCCGATCCGCCGCGGGTGCTGCTGCTGGACGAGCCCGCGTCCGGGATGTCGGCGCCCGAACGCGAGCAGCTGGCGGCGGTCGTCCGGCGGCTGGCGGCCGAGGAGGGCTGTGCGGTGCTGCTGGTCGAGCACAACGTGGCCTTCGTGATGGACCTCTGCGCGCGCGTGGTCGTACTGGACCTCGGGGCGGTGCTGGCCGAGGGCACGGCGGCCGAGGTGCGGGCGAACCCGCTGGTGCGGGAGGCGTATCTGGGGGCCGCGTGAGGGCTGCGTGAGGCCGTGTGCAGGGTGGTCCGAGGGGCCGTGCGAGGGGCTCGGCCGATGGCGGGAATAGCGCGTACGAGGGGCCGGTTGTCGCCCCTCGTACGACGCTGTACCGCCGCCGACGCGAGGAACGACCAGACGTGAACCAGCAGGTCCCCACCATTGAGCTCAACAACGGCAGCCTCATGCCCCAGCTCGGCTTCGGCGTCTGGCAGGTGCCCGACGCGGAGGCCGAGCACGCCGTCGGGACCGCGCTGGAAGCCGGGTACCGCAGCATCGACACGGCCGCTGTCTACGGCAACGAGAAGGGCACCGGCAAGGCCGTGGCCGCCTCCGGCGTGCCGCGCGAGGAACTGTTCGTCACCACCAAGCTGTGGAACGGCCCGAAGCGGCGGTGGGGCCGGGACGAGGTGCTGCGCGCCTTCGACGAATCCCTCGGCAAGCTGGGCCTGGACCACGTCGACCTGTACCTGATCCACTGGCCGCGCCCGATGCGCGACGACTTCGTCGCCATCTGGAAGACCTTCGAGGAGATCGCGGCGAGCGGCCGCGCCAAGGCGGTCGGCGTGTCGAACTTCCGCCCCGAGGACCTGGAGAGGCTCGCCGCCGAGAGCGCGCTGGTGCCGGCCGTGAACCAGGTCGAGCTGCACCCGCTCTTCCCGCAGGCCGAGCTGCGCGCCGTGCACGCCGCGCGCGGGATCGCCACCGAGGCCTGGTCCCCGCTCGGCCAGGGCAAGGAACTCCTCACCCTCCCGGCGGTCGTCGCGCTCGCCGGCAAGTACGGCCGCAGCGCCGCCCAGGTGGTGCTGCGCTGGCACCTCCAGCAGGGGAACATCGTGATCCCGAAGTCCGTGACCCCCGCGCGCATCCGGGAGAACCTGGACGTCTTCGACTTCGAGCTGGAGGCCGCCGACGTCGCCGCGCTGGACGCGCTCGGCGCGGGTGCGGCGGGCCGCCGGATCGGGCCGGACCCGGCCGAGTTCGACGTCTGAGGGCGGGCGACGACCAGGTGAACCTTCCCGAAGGGCTCTACCGGATCCGCAACGTGGGCAGCGGGCTGGTGCTCCAGCTGGAGGGCGCCTCCCGGGTGCGGGTCGGCCCGGACGGACCGCCCGCTCCGGAGGCCGCCCGCCGGTGGCGGATCTCGCCGGTGCACAGCGGCGGCGGGATCTTCCACGTGGTGAGCGAGGACAACGAGCGGCGCCTCGACGTCGCGAACGCGTCGACGGACAGCGGCGCCCGGGTACAGGTGTGGCGGGCCAACGCCTTCGGCGCGCAGGAATGGATCGTCGAGGAGCACCTCGACGATCCCGGGGTGGTGTCCCTGATCGCCTGCATCAGCGGCCTGCCGCTGGAGTCGGACGGGGCGGGCCGCGTCCGACAGGGCGAGGACACCGACTCCCCGGCCCAGTGGTGGCGCCTGGAGCCGGTGTAGTCCTGCGGTGCGGAGCCGCGCGCGCCCGTCAGACGCGTACGAAGCCGCGTACGCGGTACGTCGGCTCCGCGCGCGGCACGTCCTGGTCGGGCAGCAGCTCCAGCCGCGCCGCCAGCTCCTGCGGGGTGATGCCGCGCGGCGCTATGCGGGAGGCGTATCGGCCCGCGAGGAGGGCCTCGGCGGAGGCGCGTGGGCTGCGGCCCTGACCGTGGCCGGTGAAGCGGGCCTCGCCGGCCGGGCGCAGGCCCGCCCGGGCCGCGTACGCCTCGACGTCCCCGGAGGCGTCCGCGGGGGTCGGGGCCAGGTGTGCGGCGAAGACGGCGTCGATGTCGCTGCCCACGTCGTGCGCGGAGTCCTTGTCCACCGTGGTGAGGAAGACCCCGCCGGGCCGCAGGACCCGTCCGGCCTCGGCGATCACGGCGGGCACCAGTCCCGGCTGCCGCAGCAGGTGCAGCAGCCACACCGCGCTCACCGCGTCCAGCGAGCCCGACCGCACCGGCAGCCGGGCCGCGTCGGCGAGGGCCACGGGGACGCCCCGCCGCAGTGCCATGGAGGCCATGGCGTGGGAGGCGTCCGCGCCCAGGACGCGCAGGCCGGGGCGGGTCAGCCGGCTGGTGACGATGCCCGTGCCGCAGCCGAGGTCGAGGAGGGTTTCCGCGTCGGCCGGGAGCAGTTGTAGGACCGCTGCGGCCGCGGCCCCGGCGCGCGGGGCGCCGCCGCGGCTCGCGTCGTAGGCCGCGGCCTCGGCGTCGTAGTCCAGCAGGGGTTTGACGGTCTGTATGTGCGTGGTCATCAGCTCGCGCCGTGGGCGGGGGCGAGGGCCTCGACGCGTTCGGCGAGCGCGAAGTCGGTCTCGGTGACGACCCCGCCCGCGTCGTGGCTGTTCACGGAGAGCCGGACCGTGTTGTAGCCGAGGGTCAGGTCCGAGTGGTGGTTCAACTCCTCCTGGACCGAGGCGATGTGGGCGACGAGGGCGCTCGCGGCGAAGTGCGTGCCCAGCCGGTAGGTGCGGATGATCCTGTCGTCCTCGAAGGCCCAGCCGGGGAGTTCCCGCAACCGGTCCTCGATCTCCTTCTGTGACAGCGGCTCGCTCGGCATGCACCGGCTCCTTTTCCCCGTGACGTGTAGTCAAGGTTCCCACAGTGCAGACCGGAACGAACCTTTCGCGCCATAGTGCGCTCGGGTACTTCTGCGTCTTCCGCGTCCATCCGGCCCCCCATAGGCTCCTGCGCCGGACATGACTGTTACCAGCGGTAACTAGGGGGCATTCGCCATGACCAGCACGGGAAGTTCCAGGCGTACGTTCATCGCGGGCGCGGGTGCGGGCGCCGTGGCCACCGCCGGTGCACTGTCGGCCGGCGTCGCGACCGCCCCGGCGGCGGTCGCGGCGCCACCGCACGGGGAATCGGACGGCCGCCGCGTCGCCGTCCTCGGGGGCGGGGTGGCCGGCCTGACCGCGGCGCACGAACTCGCCGAGCGCGGCTACGCCGTCACGGTGTACGAGCGCCGGGCGCTCGGCGGCAAGGCGCGCAGCATGGACGTGCCCGGCAGCGCCCGCGGCGGGCGCCGGCCCCTGCCCGCCGAGCACGGCTTCCGCTTCATCCCCGGCATCTACCACAACCTGCCCGACACCATGCGGCGCATCCCCTTCCCCGGGAACGCGAACGGGGTGTGGGACAACCTCGTCGCCCCGCGCGAGATGATGTTCGCCCGGGCGGGCGGCCGCGAGGACCTGCGCGGGCCCATCCCCTGGCCGGACCACTCCCCCGCCGAGCTGACGCCCGAGGAGCTCCGGCGGGCCCTCACCGGCATCCTGCAGACGCTGGTCCGGCTCCCGCTGCACGAGACGGCGTACTTCGTGGACCGCGTGCTCGTCTTCCTCACCAGCTGCGACGAGCGGCGCACCGAGGTCTGGGAACGGACCCCGTGGTGGGACTTCGTGCGCGCGGCGCGGATGTCGTCCGAGTACCAGCGCATCCTCGCCGTCGGCATCACCCGCAACATCGTCGCGACCAAGGCCGAGGAGGCCTCCACCCGTACGGTCGGCACCCTCGGCGAGGCCTTCGTCTTCAACGTGCTGGGGCGCGGGGCGGACGGCCCGCCGGACCGGATCCTCAACCTGCCGACCAACGAGGCCTGGATCGACCCCTGGGAGGCCCACCTGCGCTCGCTCGGAGTGGAGTTCAGGATCGGGTGGACCGTACGGGAGGTGCAGTACGGGAACGGCCGGGTCAGCGGGGTCTCCGTCGAGGGCCCGGACGGCGCCCGGCAGACGGTCACGGCCGACCACTACGTGAGCGCGCTGCCCGTCGAGCACGCACGCCGCACCTGGAGCGCCGGCCTGCGGGCGGCCGATCCGATGCTGGGGCGCTGCGACAAGCTGGAGACCGACTGGATGACCGGTATCCAGTTCTATCTGACCGAGCGGGCGCCGCTGGTGCACGGGCACCTCAACTGCATCGATTCGCCCTGGTCGTTGACGGCGATCCAGCAGGCCGAGCACTGGCCCGCGCGGAACTTCCCGGCCGACTACGGCGACGGTACGGCGGTCGACTGCCTGTCGGTGGACATCTCCGAGTGGGACAAGCCGGGGATCCTGTACGGGAAGACGGCCAAGCAGTGCACCCGCGAGGAGGTGGCGCGCGAGGTGTGGGCACAGCTGAAGGCCTCCCTCAACGACACCGGGAAGGCGCTGCTGAGCGACTCCAAGCTGCACTCGTGGTTCCTGGACCCGGGGGTGGACGGGCTCGGCACCCCGCATCCCACCAACCAGGACGAGCTGCTGATCCACCCGGTGGGCACCCTCCACAACCGGCCGAGCGCGGGAACCCGCATCCCGAACTTCTTCCTCAGCGGGGACTACGTCGCGGTGGACATCGACCTGGCGACGATGGAGGGCGCGAACGCCTCGGCCCGCGCGGCCGTCAACTGCCTCCTGGACCGCGACGGTTCGAAGGCGGAGCGGTGCACGGTCAGGCCCATGTACCGGGCGCCGGAGCTGGAGTCCGCCAAGCGGCACGACCGGTGGCGCCATCGCCTCGGCCTGCGCAACATCTTCGACCTGGGGTGACGCGTGCCGCCCCGGGGCGAGGGGCTCGGCTACCGTCGTCGGCATGACCCCGACGCCTCCCGCACCGGCACCCGCGCCGGCTCCCGCCCCGACGGTCGGCGCCCTGCTCCGCGCATGGCGGGAGCGGCGCGGCATCAGCCAGCTGGAGCTGGCGGGCCGCGCCGACTCCTCGTCCCGGCACATCAGCTTCATCGAGACGGGCCGGTCCCGGCCGAGCGAGGAGATGGTGCTGAGGCTCGCCGACCGCCTCGACGTGCCGGTGCGGGAGCGCAACGCCCTCCTGCTGGCGGCGGGTTATGCCCCGCGCTACGCCCAGACCGCGCTGGACGACCCGTCCATGGAGACCCTGCGCGAGGGCATCCGGCAGCTGCTGACCGGGTACGAGCCCTACCCGGCGCTCGTCGTGGACGCCACCTACGACGTCGTCGCCGCCAACCGGGGCATCGCGATGCTGCTGGACGGGCTGCCGGAGCACCTGCTGACCCCGCCGCTGAACGCCATGCGGATCACCCTGCACCCCGAGGGCCTCGCCCCGAGGATCCGCAACCTGAGGGAGTGGCGCGGGCACCTGCTCGCCCAGATGGAGCGCCAGATCGCGCTGGCCCGCTCCGAGCCGCTGCGCGCGCTGTACGAGGAGGTGTCCGCGTACCCGGTGCCCCCGGCCGCGGAGCGCCCGGGGGACGAGGAACCGGCCGAGCCCGTCCCGTACATCGCGCTCCCGCTCGTCATCGAGCACGACGGGCACCTGCTGTCCTTCGTGTCGTCGATCGCGACCTTCAACACGCCCATGGACGTGACCGTCGCCGAGCTGGCCATCGAGACCATGCTCCCGGCCGACCCGGCGACGGTGAAGTACCTGCGCTCACTTGCCGACTGAGCGCAGGGCGAGCTGCTGGAGCAGGGCGAAGCCGGCGACGGTGAGGGCCTGCGCCGGGATCCACACGGCCCCGGCGACGGTGGGTGTGAACCACACGGCAAGGGAGACGAGGCTCAGGGCCGCCCAGGCGTAGTTGGTCTCGATCACGAGCTTCACCGGGAACGCCGATGGCTGCCGCCGCGAGGCGAGCAACCCGACGGCGGCCCCGTACACCACGAGCAGCACCCCGAGCCCGAGCAACAGCCCCTGCCCGACCCCGAGCAGCCGCCCGAGCGGCGGGGAGAAGGCGACGTAGGCGAGCCCGTTGCCGGTGGTGACGACGGAGTCCAGGGCGAGGAAGCGCCGCAGCATGACCTGCGGGACGCCGGTACGGGCCATGCTGCCGAGCAGGGTCGCGGACATGGGAAATCCCCCTCCATCGAGGTCGAACGGCCAGGTGGGACACGGCTTCCGGGGCCGAGTGCGCGGCCCCGGAACCCGATGACCCCACTGTGCCCGGCGACCCGGAAGGGGTCGATTACCTCCGGGGTAACGAGCCCACTCCTGGGACGTGCCTGGACTGGCTTTGTACCCGCCAGTTCAGGTTCCCGAATGTCCATGCCGGTCCACGTAGATCCGTCCCGCGCCGCTGCCGGCGGCTCCCCGTTTGGCTCCAGGCCGGTTACTCCTGCTTCTTGTTGCGCAGGAAGCTGCGCGCCCCACGGCCCATCAGGCAGGACGCCTACGGGCTCCATTCCCAACCGGCATCCGAGGGGCCGTCGTTGGTCGCTGCCGGTGACCGTCGACCGCCCTTTGACGGCCCATACCTGTCTCGAACTCGGGCTTCCGACCCTGTCAGCACACGGCGCCGGAGGCCCGTTGGTCTCGCACGTTTTTGCAGGCGCACGCACCAGTTGGTGCAGGACGTGGGCTGTGAACCCGTGGCCGGCGGCGGTCTCGAACGTGCGGGACTCCTGGAAGCGACCGCCGCGCTGTTCATCGCGCTGTGGGTCGGCGAGGGAGCGGATGCGCAAGCAATCGCGCCTCCGCCGGCCCATGCGGCCGGACCGATGCACCACGCAGCGGGAGGCGGCACGGAGGCATTCCGTTAGGGGTTCCCAGAGCGGCCCGGGGTGGCTCGCTCGGCGTGGAGGGGAAGCCGTTGCGCGGTGCACTCCTTGCCTTCTCGCCCCGGGCATCGGCTACGGTCCTTGACTGTGAACCGTACCGAGCGTCTGTACGCCCTGGTGGAGGAGTTACGTGCGGTCTCGCCCCGGCCGCGCAGCGCCCGGTGGCTCGCCGAGCGCTTCGGCGTCAGCATCCGCACCATCGAGCGCGACCTCGGCGCCCTGCAGCAGTCCGGTGTGCCGCTCTACGCCGAGCCGGGCCGCAGCGGCGGGTACGTGGTGGACAAGGACCACACCCTGCCGCCCCTGGCCGTCACCCCGGTCGAGGCGGCGGCGCTGGCCGTCGCCCTGCACGGGCTGTCCGGGACACCGTTCGCCGCGGACGCCCGTTCGGCGCTGTACAAGGTGCTCGCCGTCATGCCGCAGCGCGATCGTCAGGCCTCGCGCGAGCTCGCCGCCCGGGTTCGGCTCGCCGTGAACCCCGTCCGGCCGTCCGCGCTCCCGCACACCCTGCGCGAGGCGCTCTCGACCCGCCGGCTGCTGCACCTGTGCTACGCCGACGGGGAGGGCGAGGTCACCGACCGCACCGTCGAACCCCTGGGCTTCCTCGGAGGCGACCACTGGTACCTCATCGGCTGGTGCCGGCTGCGCTCCGCCGTGCAGGGCTTCCGTCTCGACCGCATCCGGGAGGCGCGGGCACTGGAGGAGACGGCGGAGCCGCGTCCGGTGGACCTGTCCGAACTGGACACGCCCGGACGGGATTTCGTCGCACTCGACGAGCTCTATGGTTTCGCTTGAGCCGCCGTCCGGAGGGCTAAACACCGACAGGGGGTTGTCGCCCCCGGCCCGGAGGCTGGGTGACCACGAACCGACCATGGAAGGCACCCATGTCTGTGACGACGACCCCCACCACCGACTCCGCACCGCTGACCCGGGAGGCCGGCACCCGCCTGGTGGAGGGCTGGACGGCGCTCTGGAACGGAGAGGTCGCCCTCGCCGAGCAGATCCTCGCCCCCGGCTTCCGGCTGCACTTCGCGGACGACTTCGACGGCACCGGCTCCGCCCACACGTTCGGCCCGGACGAACTGACGGCGTTCATCTCGGCCAACAGCCTCGCCCTCACCGGCCTGACGTTCGCCGCCGACGCCGCGCCGCTGGTCGACTCAGAGCGCGGCGAGATGGCCTGCCGGTGGATCGAGAGCAACGCCGACGGCAGCGGAGACGTCGTCATCAAGAGCGGCATCGACATGTTCGCGGTCACGGACGGCCGGATCTCCGCCGTCTGGTCACTCACCGGCAACCGCCGCTTCGACGCCTGACCGCCCACGGCAACCCACTGCTCGCCTCGGAGGTCATGCCAACCCTTTTTGAGCTGTACGGCAGGAAACGTTGGGGTTCCCCTGGCTCGGGCAGGGGCGGGGGGCTAGGCTTCACGGAGCCCGATGCACTCGAACGTCTTGTCGACATATGGAGCTTCCGCCGGTGCGAGCCGCCGTCCGACCCGATCTCGCCGCGATCTGGCGGCGTGTCGAGGCACTGTCGGTGCGGCGCGGCCAGGATCCGGCCGGAGTGCTGGACGCCGAGCGGCTGAGCCATCTGTCCGGGGTCGAACCCGGGCGCATAGCGCAGGTGGTGGCGGGCACGGCGGCCGAGGTGCCGCTGGATCAGCGCGTGCACCAGCGGTTCCTGCGGCTGCGCGCCACCCGCCGGGACAAGCACGGCCGGGAGTGGCCGCTCGCCGCCATCGCCGACGACTTCGACGCCCCCGGAGCCTCCCTCGGGCCGCTCAACGCGGGCACCGGGCTGCCGCGGATGGGCCACGCGGCGGGCGTACAGCGGTTCTTCGGGGTCTACGCCGGCTTCCTGCTGGCCGACAGCAAGAGCGCGGTGGAGCGGGCCCTCGCCCTCTCGGCCACCGCCGCCACCGCCGCCACCGCCCCGGACGGCCGGGACGGCCGGGACGGCCTGGAGCACCTGTCGTACCTCACCGGCATGACCCCCCAGGCCATCCGGCTCACCCTCGACGGCGAGCCGCCCCGTCTCCCCCTCAAGGAGCAGGTGCACCACCGGTTCGAGCACCTGCGCCGGACCCGCGTACGGGAGGACGGCCAGGCCCATTCGCTGGCGGCCATCGCCAAGTCCTTCGACGCGTCGGGCCAGTCGCTGACCCGCGTCGCCCAGGGCGAGGGCCTGCCGAACCTCGCCGCGGCCGCCGGGATCCAGCGGTTCTACGGAGTCGAGAGCGGTTTCCTGCTGGCCGACGACACCGAGGCGCTCGCCACCGCACTCGCCCTGATCGAGGCCGAACTGGAGTCCGCGGAGCGGGAGCAGGAGAACCCGATGCTGGCCGTGCTGCGGGCGCACGACGTACGGAGCATCGTGACGCGGGCCGGCCGGCTCTCCCCGCGGGGCTGGAAGTCGCTCGCCGACCACTTGGACGACCTGCTCGCGCGGGAGGGCCAGCTCGGCCGTCCGGCGGAGCCCGACGAGGGGGGAGCGTCATGAGGACCACACGGGCGATGCGCAGGCTCGGCGGCGATCTGCTCGCCGACGCGCGGCTGACGCCGCCGGCCGGCGCTGCCGAGATCATCGGCGCGCTGTGCACCGCGTACGGCCGGCGGCGCGGCGGACGGAAGGTCGACTTCCGCTTCGCCTCCTTCCCGCCCGACACGGCCAGCGGGCTGTGGCTGGAGATGGACGCGCGCGATCTCCTCGTCATCGAGGAACACACCCGCCCCGAGCACCAGCTCGTCATCGCCTGCCACGAGTTGTGGCACGTGGACGAGGGCACCTGCGACAGCCACGGCCCGGGCATGGCGGTGGCCGCCCGGCTGACGGACGGCGCGGACGGCCGCGGGGGCGGCCTCACGGAGCTGCTGCAGTCGGACACCGGTCTGGGCACGGTGGTCCGGCAGGCCGCCGCCCGCGCGGACCGGGAGGACCCCGCGGAGGTCCGGGCCGAGATCTTCGGCCTGTACCTCGGCAAACTCCTGAAGCCCTACCTGCCGCCTCCCCGGGAGGAACAGGTACCCGAGGCGATCGAGCGCATCAAGACCTCGCTCGGCTGGGGGCGTTGAGCGTCACGCCGGTGACCAGCAACGCCGCCCCGCCGCACCCCTTGCGCCGATGCCCTCAGCACGGCCCTGACAGAGAGCACGACACGATGACCCAGTCTTCCCCGCCCCGCCACGCCGTCGTCATCGGCGGCAGCATGGCCGGCCTGCTCGCGGCCGCCGTCCTGGCCGAGCACGCCACGGTCACGATCATCGACGCGGACACCCTCCCGGACAGCCCGGCGCCGCGCCGCGGACTGCCCCAGGCCCGGCACGTCCACGTCATGTGGTCCGGCGGGGCGCGCGCGATCGAGGACATCCTGCCCGGCATCACCGAGGACTGGACGGCGGCGGGCGCGATCCGCCGCAGCCTGCCCACCGACCTGGTCACCAAGACCGCCGAGGGCTGGATCCCGCGCTGCCCGGAGATGCAGTTCAACATCTCCTGCAGCCGCGACCTCCTCGACTCGGTCGTCCGGGCCCGCGTGACCGCCCTGGAAGGGGTCTCCACCCTCCAGCAGAGCCGCGTCCGCGGCCTGGAGGGCACGGCGGCCCGGATCACCGGCGTCCGCGTCGACACCCCGGGGGAGGACGGCAGGTTCGTGCCCGCCGACCTCGTGGTCGACGCGAGCGGCCGCGGCTCCCGCGCCCGCACCTGGCTGCAGGAACTCGGCGTCGGCGGCATCCGGCAGGCCGAGGTCGACTCCGGCCTGGTCTACGCGACCCGCATCTTCGAGGCGCCCGCCGGAGCCCACGAGTCGGGCTTCCCGATAGTCAACGTCCAGTCCGACCCCCGCGTGCCCGTCCCGGGCCAGACGGCCACCATCGTGCCCATCGAGAACGGCCAGTGGCAGGCCACCCTCTCCGGCACCCGGGGCGGCCAGCCGACCGGCGACCCCGACGCGTTCATCCCGTTCGCCAAGGGCATCCGGGACCCGATCGTCGGCGAGCTCCTGGAGGGCCGCAAGCCCCTCACGGACGTGGCCGTCACCAAGGGCACCGCGAACCGGCGGATCTTCTTCGAGAAGGTGGAGCTGCCCGACGGCTTCTTCGCCGTCGGCGACTCGGTCGCCACCTTCAACCCGCTGTACGGGCAGGGCATGACCGTCGCCGCCCAGGGCCTGCTGGCCGTACGCTCCCTGCTGCGGGCCAGGGGGCTCGCCCACCCGGCCTTCGGGCGCGAGGCGCAGCGCGCGATCGCCCCGCAGGTCGCCACCGCCTGGGACCTCGCCACCTCGCAGGACATCCTCTACCCCGGCGCCACCGGCATGAAGCCGCGGACCGGAGCCGGGCTGCTCAACGCGTACGTCAGCCGGCTGATGACCGGGGCCACCACCCGGGAGGCGCTGACCGCCGCCTTCCTCCAGGTCATCACCATGAGCAGCACGCCCACCCACTGGCTGAAGCCGTCGGTGGTCTGGAACGTCCTGCGCGCCTCCGACCGCGGCGCGCTGAAGGCGCCGCCGCTGACCGCCGCCGAGCGGACGGTCGCCGGGCTCGACCAGCGGGCGGATCCGGCCGACCCCGTCGGCCGGGCCCGGTGAAGAGCGGCCTGATCCTCTACGTGCCCGGGGCGCTCCTGATCCTGATCCTGCTGGTCAAGGCGCCCACCCTGCGCAGGAGGTGGGACCAGCCTCCGATGCGGGCCGTCTGCGCGCTGCTGGTCATGGGCTGCCTCGTCCTCATCCTGGCCGCGCCGCCGACGATCGCGGCCGTCAACCGCTTCACCGGGGTGGCCAACTTCTCGGCCCCGCTGGTGTTCGGCCTGATCACGGCGTTCTCCGGGTCGTGCGTCGTGCTGGTCCTGCAGTGGGGCGGCGGCCCGCCGGCCGTGGTGCGCCGGGCCACCCGGCTGACGGTGGCCGTGTACGGCGGGGTCACGGCGGCGATCGTCGTCCTCTTCGCGATGGGCGAGGCGCCGGTGGAGCGGCTGCGGGACCTGGACACGTACTACGCCGACACCCCGTGGATCCGGGAGATGATCGTCTGCTACCTGCTGGCGCACACCGTGGGCAGCTCGGCACTGACCGTGCTGACCGGGCGGTGGCTGCGCCGCACCCACCCCTCCCTGCGGCCGCTGCGTACCGGGCTGGCCCTGATCATGACCGGGGGGCTGCTGGACCTCGGCTACCTCGTCGCCAAGTGGACCGCGCTGGGCGCCCGCTGGAGCGGCCGCGACTGGGACGGCCTGTCCACGGACGCGGCGCCGCCGCTGGCCGCGGGGGCGGCCCTGATGGTGGCGACCGGCTTCATCGTGCCGCTGGTCGGCGGGTCGGCGACCTGGCGGGACTTCAGCGAGTACCGGGGGCTGCACCCGCTGTGGAAGGCCCTGCGGGGGTACGCCGCGTCCAGTGTGCGGACGGTTCCGCTCACCTGGTGGTCACCGGTCGGGATCCGGCTGATCCACCGCGAGTCCGTCATCGACGACGGGATCCTGGCCCTCGCCCGCTGGTTCGACCCGGCCGTGCGCCGGGCGGCGTACGAGGCCGCGCGCGGGCAGGGCATCAGCGAGGCCCGGGCCGAGGCCGTCGCCGACGCCGCCATGCTCGCCGCCGCATGCGGGCGCAGGACCGCGGCCACCGGTGCCGCTGCCCCTGCCCCTGCCGCCGAAGCGGATGCCGCCGCCACCGGAACGGATCCCGGCCTCGACACCGGCTCGGTACCGCTCCGGGACTCCGAGCCGCCCCGCCTGTCCGGCCAGCCCCTGACCGCCCTGGCCCGCGAGTTCCGCGCCTCCCCCATCGTCGCCGCCGCCCGGGCCGCCGCCGTACGGGCCTAGGGGCGAGGCCTGGGGGCCGCCAAGGGCCCCTCAGCCGGGAAACAGAACGCCCCGGACCCGAGGGCCCGGGGCGTCCGTCGTACGCGCGGGGCGCGGCTCAGAGCTCCGCGAGGTCCAGCCCGGCCTGCGCGGCGGCCGCCTGGACGGTCTGCTCCAGCAGGACGGCGATGGTCATCGGGCCGACACCGCCCGGGACCGGGGTGATCAGCGAGGCGCGCGCGGCGGCGGACTCGAAGTGGACGTCGCCGACGTTGCCCTCGTTGTATCCGGCGTCCAGGACCACCGCGCCCGGCTTGATGTCCTCGCCCCGGATGAACTCGGCCTTGCCGACGGCGGCGACCAGCACGTCCGCCTGGCGCACGATCGAGGGGAGGTCCCGGGTACGGGAGTGGCAGTAGGTGACGGTGGCGTTCTGCTCCAGCAGCAGCATGCCTGCCGGCTTGCCCAGGATGGCGCTGCGGCCGACGACGACGGCGTGCTTGCCGGTCAGGTCCACGTCGTAGGCGGCGAGCAGGCGCATGATGCCGCCGGGGGTGCAGGAGACGAAGCCCGGCAGCCCGAAGCCCATCGCGGCGAAGGAGTGCATGGTGACGCCGTCGACGTCCTTGCCCGGGGCGATGGCCTCGAAGGCGGCGCGCTCGTCGATGTGGTGCGGGACGGGGTGCTGCAGCAGGATGCCGCTGATCTCGGGGTCCTCGGAGAGCGCGGTGAGGGTGGCCACCAGTTCCTCGGTGGTGGTCCCGGCGGGCAGCTCGACGTGGCGCGAGGTGATCCCGGCCTTGGCGCAGCGGTTCTGCTTCATGCGCACGTAGGTGACGGACGCGGGGTCCTCGCCGACCAGCACGGTCGCGAGGCAGGGCGCGGTGCCGGTGCGCTCGGTGATCTTCGCCGCGTATGCGGCGGTCTGCTCCGAGATGCGGCGGGCGAGGGCGGTGCCGTCCATCAGCCGGGCGGTGTCGGTGGCGGCCCGGGCAGGCTGGGCAGTCTGGGCGGTCGTCACGGGGTCTCCTGAACGTCGCTGCGGATCGCGGTTCGCCCAGGCGCGCGGCAGTCGACGTACCGGAAGGTTCCGAAATCCGCAGGTCCGGAGGTCCGCAGGTACGCCGGGCCGCTCCCCGGTGGTGATCCACCCGAACGCCAGTCACGGCCCGCCGCCCACTGTAGTCGACATATCCGGTGGATGACCGGCGCCCGACCTGGGACGATCGATACATGACGCGCACTTTCGACCATCTTGTCGCCGAGGCCGAGTCCGTCTCCGTGGACGGCTGGGACTTCTCGTGGCTCGACGGCCGGGCCACCGAGCAGCGCCCCTCCTGGGGGTACCAGCGGCTGCTGGCCGAGCGCCTGTCCCGGGTCCGGTCGGCACTGGACGTCCAGACCGGCGGCGGCGAGGTCCTCGCCGGGTCCGGGCCCCTGCCCCCGCTGATGGCCGCCACCGAGTCCTGGCCGCCCGACATCGAGAAGGCGACCCGGCTGCTGCACCCGCTGGGCGCGGTGGTGGTCGCCGACTCCGACGAGCCGCCGCTGCCCTTCGGCGACGAGGCCTTCGAGCTGGTGACCAGCCGGCACCCGGTGACCATCTGGTGGGAGGAGATCGCGCGGGTGCTGACCCCGGGCGGCACCTACCTCTCGCAGCAGGTCGGCCCGGCGAGCGTCTTCGAGCTCGTCGAGTACTTCCTCGGCCCCCAGCCGGAGGAGGTCCGGCGCGGCCGGCACCCCGACGACGCGATCGCCGCGGCCGCCGGGGCCGGCCTGGAAGTCGTCGATCTGCGCTCCGAACGTCTGCGCACGGAGTTCCACGACGTCGGAGCCGTGATCTACTTTCTGAGGAAGGTGATCTGGATGGTGCCCGGCTTCACGGTCGGGCAGTACCGGGACCGGCTGCGCGAGCTGCACGAACAGATCGAACGCGAAGGTCCGTTCGTCGCGCACACCGCCCGCTTCCTCATCGAGGCCCGCAAAAAGGGCTGAAAGGAGGGTGGACGGAATCAGGCCGGACAGGGTTGCGCGGCCACAGCGTGGCGCAGGTCACTCAATTCAGCGCGTAACGAATCGACTCGGGCATGCGATGAACCGACAGGTGTCCTCGCGCGGCCCGGAATACAGACCCCCCTCGGGTCTGTTTCCCGAGTTCGCGCGATGATGTCCCGCCCACCCCTTATCTGTTCGCAACGAGAGGCTCCTTGTGTCGCTCAGCCCGTCCCGTACGTTCCCTCCGGAGATCGCCGAATCCGAGGCCCTGGTAGCGCTCGTCGAGCGCGGCCGCGAGCAGGGTCACATCAACGGTGACGACGTGCGCCAGGCCTTCGAGGCCGGCCGCATCCCGGTGGACCAGTGGAAGCGGGTCCTGCGCAGCCTGAACCAGGTCCTGGACGAGGAGGGTGTCGCCCTCCACGTCAGCGCGGCCCCTGCCACCAAGGCTGCCGCCAAGAAGCCCCGCAAGGCTGCCGCCGCCCCGGCCCGCACCGTGGCCAAGAAGGCCGCCGCCGCGCCGCGCCCCATCGGCGCGCGCAAGACCTCGGCCGCCAGCACCGCCACGGCCACTGCCTCGGCGATATCCGCATCGTCGGCCGCCGCCGCCCCGGACGAGGCGTCGGCCGAGGCCGCCGCCGAGCCGAAGAAGCGCACGGTCAAGAAGACCGCCGCCAAGAAGACCGCCGTGAAGAAGACCGCCGCGGCGAAGAAGACCAGCGCCAAGGACGCCGACGAGGGCGAGACCCCCGTGGTGGAGGGCGAGGACTGGGCGGCCGAGGACCTGGCCGACGAGGCCGAGGAAGAGACCCCCAAGGCCGGCGGCACCCAGGGCTTCGTCCTGTCCGACGACGACGAGGACGACGCTCCGGCGCAGACGGTCATGGTGGCCGGCGCCACCGCCGACCCCGTCAAGGACTACCTCAAGCTGATCGGCAAGGTGCCGCTCCTCAACGCCGAGCAGGAGGTGGAGCTCGCCAAGCGCATCGAGGCGGGTCTCTTCTCCGAGTACAAGCTCGAAGAGGAGGAGGACCACAAGCCCGCGTTCAAGCGCGAGCTGGAGATCCTCGTCGAGGACGGCCGCCGCGCGAAGAACCACCTGCTGGAGGCCAACCTCCGTCTCGTGGTCTCCCTCGCGAAGCGCTACACGGGCCGCGGCATGCTCTTCCTGGACCTGATCCAGGAGGGCAACGTCGGTCTGATCCGCGCCGTGGAAAAGTTCGACTACACCAAGGGCTTCAAGTTCTCCACGTACGCCACCTGGTGGATCCGGCAGGCGATCACGCGTGCCATGGCCGACCAGTCGCGCACCATCCGCATCCCCGTGCACATGGTCGAGATCATCAACAAGCTCGCCCGCGTGCAGCGCCAGATGCTCCAGGACCTGGGCCGCGAGCCCACCCCGGAGGAGCTGGGCAAGGAACTCGACATGACCCCCGAGAAGGTCATCGAGGTCCAGAAGTACGGCCGCGAGCCGATCTCCCTCCACACCCCCCTGGGTGAAGAGGGCGACAGCGAGTTCGGTGACCTCATCGAGGACTCCGAGGCGGTCGTGCCCGCGGACGCGGTCTCCTTCACCTTCCTCCAGGAGCAGCTCCAGTCGATCCTGGGCACGCTCTCGGAGCGCGAGGCGGGCGTGGTCTCCATGCGGTACGGCCTCAACGACGGCCAGCCGAAGACCCTGGACGAGATCGGCCGCGTGTACGGGGTCACCCGTGAGCGCATCCGCCAGATCGAGTCCAAGACCATGTCGAAGCTGCGCCACCCGTCGCGTTCGCAGGTCCTGCGCGACTACCTCGACTAAAAACGGGGTCCGCACCGAGAACGGGGTCCGCGCCCTCAGGTCAGCCGGAAGACGGGCCCCCGGGGCGTGAACGGCAGGGAGGCGCCCTGCGGAACCAGATAGGCGTGTTCGCGCCGGATCCGCAGGGTGTCGCACCACCCGTCCGTGATCACCAGGACCGGGGCCCCGGGCGGGAAGTCCTCCGCCCGCTGCAGCAGGTCGATGCCCGGCTGCAGCACGGTCCCGCCGCGCCCCCGCACCCGTACCCGGCCCGCGATCTCGGCGGGCGGCAGATAGCCCGCGTCGTACGGCGCCGCGTCGCAGAAGACGACGCGTGCCGCCGGTACGTCGCGGGCTTCCGCGTACGAGGCGATGGCGCCCAGTGCCTTGCCGAGCAGGGCGGTGTCCATCGACCCCGAGGTGTCGAGCACCACCCCGAAGGTGCAGCGGGCGATCTCCTCCGGCGGGAAGTGCCGGCCCGCGCGGGGGATGTCCGGGGTGGAGGCCTGGCGGCGCGCCGGGCGCGCGTAGGACCGTACGGCCTCCGGACGCGGCACGTACTCGTCGAACCAGCGGGCGAGCCGGGCGTCCCAGGGGACGGGCGGGTGGGCGAGCGCCCGGATCTCCTCGGCGAGGCCCGCGGGCAGCAGCCCGCGCTCCCCGTATCCGTGCAGGTCGAAGCCCTGGACCAGGCCGCGCCGGTAGAACTCGTCCAGGTCCGTGTACGGGCCGCTGCCCGGGTGGGCCAGCGGCTCGCCCAGGATGTCCCCGAGGCCCTTGCCGCGCAGGGTGGCGAGGCGGCGCATCCGGCGCAGGTCGGTGGTGATCCGGTCGTAGACCTCCTCGACGGACAGGTCCCGCAGCGCGGGGTCGTGGAGCAGCCCCTCGGGCATCGTGCCGACGCCCATCTCCACGAGCCAGCCGTTGACCACGTAGTCGGCGGCGACGTTGTGCAGGTACGGGTCGCGGGCGCCGCAGCGCTCGCCGTGGCGCAGGGCGGCGTGCAGCATCTCGTGGGCCAGGACGAACCGCCACTCCTCGTCCTCGAAGGTGCGCAGCGGGTTGATGTAGATCTCCCCGGCGGTGGCGCTGACCGCGGCGATGGAGATGTTCCGGTCGCGGGCCAGTTCGGCGTCCGCGACGACGGTCAGTCCGGCGGCCAGCCCGCCGAGCAGCGGGTACGAGGAGACGAACCAGTTCAGCGCCTGGTCCCACGGGCGTACGCGGACCCGCTCTCCCGTGATCCGGTCGCGGCGGCCGCCGGCGACGTCCATGGCGGCGGAGACGCTGCGGGTCAGGGCGTGCGCGAAGGCGGTCTCCCAGTCGGGGACCGCCGTGTTCGGCCCTGCGTTCCAGGGCTCCAGGACCTGGTCGGGGTGGTCCCCGGCGGTGCCGCAGTGCTCGTAGGCGGCCGGGATGCCGTCGCGGCGCCAGCGGGCGGCCAGCAGGTCTTCGTCACCGCCGGGGTACTCGGCGGGCAGGTGGTCCGGGGCCCGGCCGACGGGGAAGGTCAGCAGGAAGCGGTTGACGACGGCGCAGCGGGCGGCGACGTCGAAGCGGTCGGGCTGGGGGCGGTGCCGGTCGTCGGCGGCGGGCACGTGGCCGAAGCCCAGGTGGAGCAGGGCGTGGGCGATCGTCCAGGCCCATTGCGCGGGTTCGGCGCGCCGGGTGGGGTGGACGTGGATCCTGCCGTTGGAGGTCACGACGGCCAGTCCCCCGGCCGGGTTGTCCGCGCACGTGGCCTGGCGGCAGATCTTGGCGTCGACCGCGCCGAGGGCCGGGTTCCGCTTGACCAGGGTCAGGCCCTCGGCGAAGGCCCGGGTGGCGGGGTCGGCCGTGGCCTCCTTGCCGTTCTTGCCCCGCGGAGTGGTCCGGCTCACGCGCCGGCCCCCTCTCGGCGGGCCGGGGCGGCGGTCCGGTCGCCCGCGTCCGGGCGGGGCCGGCTCACCGGCGGGCCTCGACCAGCCGGGGCATGTCCCGGGCGGCCTCGACCAGGAACCAGGCGGGCAGCACGGGCAGGCCGTCGGCGTCGTCGGCGATGACGGTCTGGGCCACCTCGACGGAGATCTCGGCGAGCTGGACGAGCAGCGACTTGAAGCGGTACGCGGACTGCCGCACGGCGGGCGAGACGTGTTCCTTCTGCGCCGGGAGTTCCTTGAGCAGCCGGCCGCGGAAGGACTCGGCGAGGTAGTAGAGGAGATCGCGGTCGGCGGGGCGGGTGGGCCAGGAGGCGTCGCCCTTCATGATCGCCTCGATGCCGAAGGTGTGCCGGACGATCTTGGCGTAGCCGCAGAAGGAGACGGCGTGGGCGGGGGTGAGGGTGCCGTGCGCGATCACCTTCAGGGTCTGCTCGTCCAGCTCCGGCCCGAAGGAGTGCAGGGCGTCGGAGAGCATGTGCCAGGAGCGCGGGGTGGAGAAGGGCTCTTCGGTCTTGGGCGGCTGCGACCAGAGGTGGTCGGGGCGGTCGGTGAGGTGGTCGGTGATCCAGGGGTGGATGCCGTTCTCCCCCGCCCAGACGAGCCAGTCGGCGGCCGAGGCCTGCAGGTGGACGTGCGTCAGCCGGTTCACGAGCGCGGAGGCGATGGGCCGGGCGAGCGCGTTGTCCGTGGCCCGGTTGCCGGCGCCGATGACGATGGAGCCGGCGGGCAGCTCGTAGGAGCCGATCCGGCGGTCGAGGATCAGCGAGTAGAAGGCCTTCTGGACGTCGGGGCTCGCGGCGTTGAGCTCGTCGAGGAAGAGGCAGTACGGCTCGTCGCGGGCGATGGACTCGGGCGGGCAGAAGACGGAGCGGCCGTCACGGATCTGCGGTACGCCGATCAGGTCCTCGGGGGCGAGCTGGGTGCCGAGCAGGCTGACGCACTCCAGGCCCAGCGAATCGGCGAACTTCCGTACGAGCGAGGACTTGCCGATGCCCGGTGCCCCCCACAGGAACACCGGCCGGACGGTGGCGAGGCCGAGGAGCAGTTCGGGGATCTGGGCGGGAGTGACGGTGACGGCAGCCTGCACGGGTGTGGATGTCCTCGGAGTCCGGGTGAGTGGTGCGCCCAGTGTGGGCACACCGCGCTCTCCCGGGCACCCGGTTTTCGGGCCCGGCGCTCCCGTGGCGTCAGTACGCCGAGTGCTCCAGGAGGTGTTTCAGCTTCTCCTCTCCGCGGGGCATCTCCTTGCGGACCATGGGCTTGACCACGAGGGGGACGAGGGCCCTGCCCATGCCGTGTCCCTCGAAGTCGACGGAGAGGGTGACGCGCGAGCGGGTCCCGCCGTCGAGGGGTTCGATCCTGCCCCGTACGTCGGGCCGGACCGGTCCGTCGACGCCGTGGAGGTGCCAGCTCCGCGGCGGGTCCATGGCCGTGTACTCCATCCTCGTGGGGATCCTCCGCCTGCCGATCTGCCGGGTGACGAGGACCTGGGAACCGACGTGGACGGGGAGGTCCCCCATGGGAACGGCGGACACGGCGCTGTGCTGCCACTCCGGCAGGTGCGTGGGGTCCGTGATGTAGGAGTAGACGTCCTCGGGCGTGCGGTCGATGTCGATGCTCTTGCTGATCGCGGACATGGCGACCCCTTGGAGCCCCCCTGACTTGCCCCTCCCTCCAAATTACTCCGCGGGCGAATCGGCGGCCCGCTGCCTGCGGGCGGCCATCACGGCGTACACGAGGACGCCGGCGAAGAGGAAGAGCACGCCCTGGTAGACGGCCGCGTAGCCGGAGCCGGCGACCAGCCACATCGAGAAGGCGAAGGCCAGGCAGGCGAGGACGGCGTCGCGGACCAGCCGGCCGGGCCGGACCCGATCGGAGCGGCCCGAGGCCAGGAAGTAGATCTGCGCGGCGGTGGAGAGCAGGTACGGGACGGTCGCGGTGAAGGTGGTGACGAGGACCAGGACCTCGAAGACCCGCTGCGAGCCGGCCGTGTAGTTGTAGACGGTCAGCGCCGAGGCGAGGGCGACCGTGACGAGGACGCCCGCCACGGGCACGCCGCGCTTCTTCGTCTCGAAGACCTTCGGGAAGAGTCCGTCCTTCGCGGCGGCGTACGGGGTCTGCGCGCTGAGCAGGGTCCAGCCGTTGAGCGCGCCCGCCATCGAGACCACGGCGGCGCAGGCGACGACCGTGCCGCCCCACGTGCCGCCGAACATGGCGTTGACGGCGTCGCTGAAGGGGGCCTCGGAGGAGACCAGCTTCTCGTGCGCGACCAGGCCGAAGACGGCGAGGGTGCCGAGCAGGTAGACGGTGGCGGCGCCGACAGTGCCGAGGATCGTGGCCCGGCCGACGTTGCGGGCCGGGTCGCGGACCTCGCCCGCGCTGACGGCGGCGGACTCGACGCCCAGGTAGCTGAAGAGCAGGATCGCGGCGGAGGCGGAGACGGCGCCGACCGCGCTCTGGCCGGTGGCCTGGAAGGGGCCGAGGTTGGCGGGATCGAAGAAGAACAGCCCGCCCACGGCGACGAGCAGCAGCGGGGCGAACTTCAGCACGGTGGAAACCAGTTGGACGGCGCCGACGTACCGGGTGCCGGCCAGGTTGGCGAGCGCCGGGAGCCACTGCACGCAGAGGGCCGCCAGGCACATGGACCACTTGTGCGCGCCGACGGCGGGGAAGAGCACGTTGAGGTATCCGACGGCCGCCACCGCGAGTGCGGCGTTGGAGACCCAGGTGGTGATCCAGTAGCTCCAGGCGGCGAGGAAGCCGGCGAAGTCGCCGAAGGCGGCGCGGGCGTAGACGTACGGGCCGCCGGTCCGGGGGTGCCGGTGGGCGAGGCGGCCGAAGACGAGGGCGAGGGTGATCGCGCCGAGGGTGAGCACGGCGAAGGCGACGAGGCTGATGGTGCCGAAGGGGGCCACCGAGGCGGGCAGGAGGAAGATCCCGCCGCCGATGATGTTGCCCATGACCAGGCAGGTCGCGACGGGAAGGCCGAAGCGGCGCTCGCCCTGCGGGCGGGGCTCGGCGGTCCCGGGGG
>NZ_JARAYQ010000137.1:0-22673 GCF_033794505.1 Streptomyces sp. MB09-01
GGTACGGCCCCTGTGGCCGTGACTCCTCCGGCAGCGGCGGGTACGGGCCCTGATGCGGGTACGGCAGCTGCCCCTGGGGGGCGGGCCGGACGTACGGCTGCTGCTGCGGGTGGACGTACTGCTGAGGCACGGGGGGCCGCGTGAAGCGGGCCTCCTGCGCGGCGGTGAGGTCCGCGTACGGGTCGAGGCGCGCGGCAAACGGCGGCTGCACGGGCGCGGGCTGCCAGGGCGTGGCGGGCTCACGGGCCGGGGCCGCCTCCTCGGGCTCCTCCTCGAAGCCGGGCAGTTCCGCCAGGTGCTCCAGGAGGATCTCGCCCTGGCCGTGGATGTTGCCGATGGCGACCAGCGAGGAGCTCTCGCCGAGGTGGCCGAGCAGCTCGTGCATGAACTCATCGCCGTCGCGCTGGTCGCCGCCGAGGTCGACGGCGCGGCCACGCCACTCGGCCGGGATGGCGTCGATGGCGCTCTTTGCCGGGTGCCCGATCACGAAGACCTTGTCGGGCATCAGGTCGGGGACGATCTGACCCATCTGGCCGTTGCGCTCGACGCGGTCGGGGCGGCAGTTGATGACGACGTTGAGGGGGCGGTCGACGGCGCCGAGGTCGAGGAGCTGGTTGATGTTCATCAGCGTCGACTCGGGGTCGTTCGCGGCGAAGACGTTGGCGAAGCGCAGGCGCTTGCCGCCGGGGGCCACGTACCGCTCGACGGAGAGCACGCCCGGGTCCGGCGGGGCGTCGTACATCCCCTGGAGGGCGGTCTCGCGGTCGACGCCGAGGAGGTCGGCGACGGTGAGCGCGATGGCGACGTTCTCCTTGAAGGTGAACCAGCTGAAGCCGCGCAGCTCCTCGTCGCTGACCGTGTCGGGGTCGGCGTAGACGAGGGTGCAGTTCCTCGCGTCGGCCTCCTGCTGGAGGACGTCGAAGCGCTCCTTCTCCGCGGTCACGCAGATCCCGCCGTGCGGCATCGAGCGGGACAGGGAACGGGCGATGTCGTCGAGGGTCGGGCCCATCTCGGCGACGTGGTCCTCGCGGACGTTGCACAGCACGCCGATGGTCGACTGGATCAGCTTCGACTGGTTGATCTCCTGGAGGGCGGGCATGACCGCCATGCACTCCATGACCAGGGCGTCCGGCCGGTAGGCGGCGGCACGCCGGACGATGCCGATCTGTTCGACGACGTTGGCGATGCCGAACTTGCGGTAGACGGGCTCCTCGGTGGCGTCCGGGTGGATGAAGCGGGCCGCGGTGCCGGTGGTCTTGGCGACCGTCAGCAGCCCGCCGCCGCGCAGGGCTCCCGCGCACAGCCGGGTGATGGAGCTCTTGCCGCGGATGCCGTTGACCAGCACCCGGTTCGGTATCTGGGAGAGGTTGGCGTAGTGCCGGCGCTGCTCGACGATGCCCGCGACGAGCATGACCAGGCAGCAGAAGAGCAGCACGCAGTAGAGGAAGAGCACGGTGGATCAGTTCCTTCCGGCCGGGGTGGCACGGCCGGGCGTATGGCCGGCGCTGCCGGCGGCAGCGTCCCGCCTCCGCTGCTCCAGCAGCTGCTGCCGGATCACTTCCAGGCTGCGGGTCACGGCGCCGACCTCGTCGTGGTGGGTCGGGTAGAGGACGGTGCGGCGGTCGCCGTCGGCGAGGGCCTCCGCGCGCTCGGCGAGGGCGCGCAGCGGCCGGACCACGATGATGTGGATCCAGCCGAGGCAGGCCGCGGCGCCCGTGAGGCCGAGCAGTCCGGCCAGCACGGTGCGGTTCTGCGCGGTGTACACGGGGATCTCCAGGCCCTTGGCCGGCTGCCAGGTGACGACGGTCCAGTCCAGGGGCTGAGCCACGCCCCCACCGGTCATCGGCGCCGCCGCGGCGATGGAGACGCCGCCGTCGCGGAGCAGGGCGCTGCGGGGGCGCGGGCCCTTGTCCGTCTTCTCGTTCGCGCCGGTCACCAGAGCGTCGAGCTCGGCGTCCGACAGCGCCTGGAAGGCCAGGTAGCCGTTGTTGCCGCCGATCACCCGGTGCTTGGCGTCGACGACGCGGACCTCGCCCAGTCCCGGCCGCCTGAGCAGGGCGTTGAGAAAGTCGATGCGCAGTTCGCCGACCACCGCCGCGCCGCCCAGGCCGGGTGCAGCGGCGTATTCGGTGATGACCGGCTGGTTGCCGCTGTCGATCAGGGTGACGGGCTGCTCCGAGGGGCCCTTGCCGGCGGGGTGGCGCGGCTTGCCGCCGGCGCGGGCCATGACGGTGCCGTCGGCCTGCAGGACGTAGAGGGATTCGTAGCGTCCGTGCTGGGTCCGGGTGCGTTCCAGCACCTTCGTCATCTCGGCGGGGGTGGTCTTGCCGTCGATGACGGAGGCGACGGAGGTGAGGTCGGCGTGTCCTTCGTTGAGGGCGCGGCGGACCCGGTCGGCCAGGGTGTCGGTGCGTTCGCGCTGGTCGTCGACGATGGTCTGGGGCACCGCTACGGAGGCCCCCGCGCGGTTGAGCGTCAGCAGGAGCGGCGCGGACCACACCAGGAGCAGGATCCCGCACACCGCGATGAGGGCGCGGGTCCCGATGCGTGCGCGGCGGCCGGGGCGGGGGCCCTCGACGTCCGCCCCGGGCTCGCCGAGGAGCTGGCGGCGCAGCCGGTCGAGGGCGGCGCCGATGCGGGCGGCCTCGCCGTACTTGGGCACGGTGACGGGCCGGTTCAACTCGCCGCGGCCGATCCGGCGGCTCTCCAGGAACAGCCGCAGCAGCGGGCGCTGCACGGTGACCACGAGCAGGGCCACGGCGAGCGCGCCGAGGACCAGCAGGGCGCCGGCCGCGGCGATCCAGAAGACGGAGTCGACGGCTGCGGAGCGTTCCTCGGCGACGCCGACGAACGAGACGACGGTGAGGCCGAGTGCGGTCGCGTCGGTGCCGACACCAGGCTGCGAACCGGTGAGCTTCGCGTAGCCGGCCACGGAGCGGTGGCCGGCCTTGGAGTCCCCGAGCAGGCTGCCGCTGACGCCTGCGAAGCCGCCGGAGCCGGGCTCCTTGGCCTGGAGCGGGTGCTGCCGGCCCTTCTGCGCGACGGTCTTCGCGAACTTCTTGAGCTGCTTCTTCTCCTGCTCGGAGCTGCCGATGCCGTCGCTGCCCAGGACCTGGCCTGACGCGTCGAGCACGGCGATGGCGCGGGACTTGCCCAGGCTGACGCCCGGGACCTTCAGGCTGCTGGAGGCGACCAGTAGCTGTTGGGGGCGGTCGGGCCAGGACAGCAGGGCGAGAGTGAGGAGGCGGGTCTCGCCGTTCTCCAGCCGGACCATGCGGGGGGCGAGGCCGGACTCCGTGTTCAGGGCGGTCAGGTCCAGGGCGGTCAGCGGGAGGTTCTCGCCGCGCTGCGCCTCCAGGCGGCCCGATTTGATCTCGATCACGGCCATGCCGCGCCACTTCTGGTAGACGCTGCCGAGCTTGTCGAGCACGGAGTCGGGGGAGACCGGTTCGCCCGAGCGGAACAGGGAGGCGGTCCGGCCGATGTCCGTGATGCTCTCGTCCAGCGAGGCGCGCAGGGCGATGGCGCCATCCTCCGCGAAGTACTGCTGAGAGGTGAGGACGGCCGGCGGTACGGTCGCCTTGCCCACGTGTCCGAGCTGGAAGGCGGTGAGGGCGGCGAGGGCCAGCAGCAGGGCGGACAGGGAGGCGATGGGCGGACGGATGCCGCCCAGCAGTGACATGTCGGCCCGACGGCGTGTCCGGTGCCGCCTCGATCGCGACGCGGCCAACGCTGGCTCCTCTTTGTTCTGTCCTGGAGCCGGTGCGGCCGAGGGAGTGATGATCAGGGGATACGGTGTTGCGGGTGCGCGGAGACGGCCTGCAGGGCCCGGCGCATCAGCCCGGGGCGGGCCGGTCCGCCCTGTGGGGCGCGGCTCCGCGGTAGTTCCCCGCGGCTCGCACGCCTGCCCGGCGGCGGGACGCGCCGCTGCCGGCCGGGAAGGATCCGGACGGGGGGACGGGCCGGCCGAACGGCAGAGCGGTGGGAGGGGAACCGGAGGACATCATTCCGATATTCTCATACGACTATGAGCGCCTCATCGACCACGCGAATAACGATTGCGGCTCTGTGCGGCGTTTCCGTTTCCGTTTGTGCCGTTTTGGTGCTTTTGGTGATGGGGTCGAGAAGCGCACCGCCGATCCGCCCTGCCGGCCCCGCGCCACAGTCGTCCGCCGGCAGTGACCTGGAGCAGCAGATCGCCCGGTTCACCGCGGGCCTGGACGAGCGCGGGGGATACCGCGTCCCCACCGACCGGGAACGGCTGGCGTTCACCGGGGCCGTCGCCCACCTGCTCGACGGCGATCAGGAAGCGGCGCGGGCCGGCCTGACCGAGATCGACTTCACCCTCCGCACCGTCACCGACGCCGTCAGCGGACGCCGGTACGCCGAGGTGGCGGACCGGGTGAGTGAATCGGGCCACACCAACCGCGGCTGGGGCCGGGTGTACGTCGATCTCGACCACCCTCCGCGCTGGTCGGTGCAGGTCCCTCACCCCGTCGCCGACGCCCGCACCGAACACCTGGGGGCACGGGTGCTGCGCGGAGCCCCGGGCGGGGTGATGGTGCTCGCCGGAGCCCACCGCAACGCCGGCAAGGACGGTGCGGCGGACATGGCACACCACTCCGACTCGATCTTCCACAGCGTGGTCGACGAGCTGATGCGCCGAAACCTTCCGGGGGTTCAACTGCACGGATTCGCGAATGATTCGTTTCCCGGGCGCGACGCCGTCGTCTCCACGGGCGTCGGCGACAAGGCTGTGGCGGATGCCGAGGAACTGGCCGCAGCGCTGCGGCGCGACGGCCTGAACGTCTGCAGGGCGTACTCCGAGCGGTGCAAGCTCACCGGCAGGGAGAACGAGCAGGGTCTGGTCGCCGCCGCGGAGAACGTCCGCTTCCTGCACATCGAACTGAACAAATCGGTCCGGAGTGACGACGGGAAGCTCGACCGGACGGCAGCTTCGATCGCGACGCTCACGGACCGCTGGTCCCGACAGTGATCCGGGCGGGGACGCACATCCGGAACACCCGCTCCCGTTCCACCCCGCCCCCTCGGGGCTCCTGAGCAGCCGGCCGCCCTGCGGACCTCAGTACAGCGGGCCGGAAGGGAACCCGTGATCCGGCGGGAACGGATCGGGCAGGACGGGAGCAGGCTGGGCGGCGGCTCCCTGCGCGCGAGCGACGGCCAGGCGCGCGGGCCACTCAGCCGCCCACATGATCGCGGCGGCCCCCGCCAGCTGCCAGAAGCCGTCGGCGTGAAGACGGGGGTCCACGAACGCGAAGGCCGCGCAGATCAGCCACAACACCAGGCAGTGGTAGGCGACGAGGACGATCGAGGCGATTCCGGGTACGGGCAGGGACAGCGTGATGCGCGGCAGCATGAAGAGGGACGCCACGGCGCACAGGGCGAGCGCCTGCCGCCACCCCGGCGCAGAGTCGAGCCGGACGCCGTCCAGCACGAGCGAGGCGAGCGCCAGTCCGGCGGCATTGAGCAGTACGGCGGCCAGCGAGTGCGCGGCCGCACGGCTGGTGCGGCGGCGGAACAGCGCGAAGAAGGGCCCGGCGGTGGTGGCGACGGCCGCCACCAGGAGCCCCGAGACGAAGACCGGCCACAGACCGGTCAGGCGCGCCGACAGACCCGCGGCGCCGCAGATCCGTACGCCGGCCCAGAGGGCGAGCGGATACACAGTGAGCAGGATCAGCAGGTTGACCAGGGTCTGCAGCACGCCGAGGAACATCAGCCGCCGCACCGGGGCGAAGAACTCCCGGTCCGATCCCCAGAGGTCGGGCTCCTCCTCGAGGAGCCCCCGGGCCCGTCGCAGGGAGGGCCGCATGGAGAGAGCCGTCAGGCTCGACGCCGCCCATACGCCTGCGCTCACGAAGGCGGCGATCAGCGCCACCACGACCACCTGCCGGCCTGCCGAACCGGTCAGCCGGAAGTCGACGACCAAGAGCGCGGCCACCGCCACGCCGGCAGCCACCGAAGCCAGTCGCAGCATGAGGCGGGCGCCCCTTCCCGTACGTCCACGCCCGAGCCCGGTATTGACCGTCATCGGCCCGCCCCCTCGTGAGTCGCGACTCCGACAGAAGGCATGCCCTGCTCGAACCCTCACCAGCCCTGTGGGGCCAGGCCGGTCCGGCGGAACCGAACGGATCCAGCCATGCGTGGCCAGTGGCTGGGATGATGGTGCGGGGCCTCGGCTACGAGCCGTGATGGGGTACGGGGGCCAGCTGAGTGCCATCCAGGCGATCTGCCCCCAGGAGGCGTTGGATCGCGCCCCACGGGATTACGTCACGTGGCCTTCAACAGGGCGGCCAGCAGCAGGGTTCAGAGTGCCCACCGGTCGCCGCGGGCCGCGCGCCCTTTACGGCGGCTACGAAGCGCCCGCCCCACAGGTACGTCCACCGCGCGCCGCACGTCTCATCAGAAGCGGAACACGCCGAGGTCTCGGACCGTGTCTGCCAGAGCGCGGACGAGGTCGTTTTCGGCTTCGGTCCGCCAGACCAGAGCGAAGTGCAGGGTTGCCATCTCGGGGAGGGGGAGCCATCGGATGTTCGACATGCCCCAGTGCCTGGTGACATGGCCGGGGAAGGTGTGGATGATATCGCCCATGCCGACGTGGCTGATCAGCTGATCGGCGTTGTCCGATGCCGCGGACGCGATGCGCTCGATCGGCCGGCCTCGCGGGGTGTGGAAGGGCAGGTAGCTGTCCTCCCAGTAGTCCGGCAGGCCGTGGGCAGTGCCGTGCGGGAAGTCGGCGAGCAGTTCCAGTGGCACCGAGTCCCGTTCCGCGAGCCGGTGGTCGGCGGCCACGGCGAGGATCCGCGAGTCGGTGCACAGGGTCGGTCCGACGGTGAAGTCCGGTTCCTCCACCGGCAGCCAGACGACCATGACGTCCATGGCACCGCTGCGGAGCTGGCCGAACACATCGGTGAAGGTTGCCTGGCGGATCTGGAGTCCCCAGTGCGGGTACCGCGCGCGGAACGCCTTCCAGTACGGGTGCAGATCGGCGACGTTGAAGGGCATCACGCTGACGCGGAGCTGTGCGGTGATGCCGCGGGCCGCCAGCTGGGCCCGCTCCAGGGATTCGTGCAGACCCGCGTAGACCGGTTGCAGATCGTCGCGGAACTGGCGGCCGACCTCCGTCAGGTGCACCGTACGGCTGGTGCGGGCGAACAGCTCGGCACCGATGCGCCGCTCCTGCTTCTTGATGGCCTGGCTGACGCGCGCCTGGGAGACGTGCAGCCGCTGCGCGGTCCGGCCGAAATGCAGCTCCTCGGCCAGCACCAGGAAGATCTCGATGTCCCGCAGCTCCACCGGCCCCCCGGCCCTCCGTCGATAACCCAGCGGTTATCGAACCGCGCACAAGTGTTCCTTGATCATACGCGCGAACCGCCAGATCGTTGAGGGCATGCAGTCACGCGTGCCGGACCCCCCGTTCCCACGGTCGGACGGGACGAGGCGCCCCGCCCCCGCCTCCGTCCCGTTGCCGGCACGTCTCGCCCGCAGCCACGACGACGCTGGGGCCGGCGAGGACACCGGAACGAACTGCCCATGAGCGACGCCATCGACCTGACCGTGATGTACGCGATGCACGCTGCCCTGCGCCGGGAACTGGCCCTTCTGGACCGGGTCACCACCGCCGCGGACCGCGACCCGCGGCAGGTGCTGGCCACCGCTGCCGGCTGGACGCTGTTCAAGAAGGCTCTCCGTGCCCACCACACGGCCGAGGACGAGGCCCTCTGGCCGCCGCTGCGGCAGAACCTGGCCGGCCGGCCGAAGGACCTGGCGCTGCTGGAGGTGATGGAGGCCGAACATGCCGCCATCACCCCGGTGATCCGGGCCATCGACAGCGCGTTGACCGATCCCGGTGCCGGCTCGCTGCGGGTGGGCCAGCTTGCCGACGCGCTGACCCGTGGCCTGGCCGGTCACCTCGAGCACGAGGAGGAAGCGGCCCTCCCGCTGGTCCAGCGGGTGCTGACATCCGAGCAGTGGGACCACTTCGGCCGCGTCCAGGATCAGCGCATCGACCGGAACGCCCCCCTGCTGCTGCCGTGGCTGCTGGACGGCGCCGACGAACCGACGGCGGAGCGGCTCCTCGCCCGACTGCCCGCACCCGCGTACGCCGCCTGCACCGCCCGGTGGATCCCGGCGTACGCCGCTCTCGACCGCTGGAGTCCGGGCACTGCGGCCTGACGCCGCCTCACCCGGCGCCCCGGCGGCCTGTCGGCCGACGCGAACACGCCCTCGTGGCATCCCGAAGCACGACCGACTCGACCACGAAAGCCATCACCTTGTCCACATCTGTACATGTCAAACCGCTCGAGCGCCTCTCGGCCGCCGAGGCCGCCGCATGGCATCAGGTCGTCGCGGCCTCGATGAACCACGACCTGCCCGGAGTACCGGCCCCAGCCCCCGGACAGATCCACGCCCAGCTCACCCAGCCCGCTCTGGGCAGCCGTCGGCTGACCTGGCTGGCCAGCGGGGCGGACGGCGTCCCCGTCGGCGTCGCCGGCCTGCGCGTGTTCACCTCCCCGGGCCAGGAGCACCTGGCCGAACTGGAACTGCACGTCGACCCCGCACACCGGCGCCTGGGCACCGGCTCCCTCCTGCTGTCGGCGGTCGTGGAGGCCTGCCTCACCGAGAACCGGCGCAGCCTCATCGCGGCAGCCGCAGCCGACGGCCCGGGCGAAGCCTTCAGCGAACGGTGGGGCTTTCGCCGGGCACTGACTTTGGATCACCTCATGCTGCGCCTCGACGAGCGGCCCGCGGCCGAGCTGCCGCAGATCACCGATACCGCGCCCCCCGGCTACCGGCTGGCCGGATGGACCGGCACGGTTCCCGACGAGCTCGCCGACGCCTTCGCCTCGGCCAAGAACGCGATGAACGACATGCCCGTCGGCGACCTGGACTACGGCAGTGTGGCGTGGGACGCCGACCGCGTCCGCGCCATGGCCAAGGTGATCGCCGACCGCGGCGACACACTGCTGACCGTCGCGGCAGTCCACGACGACGGCACCATGGCCGGCTACACCGAGATCCTGCTTCCCCAGGGCTCCGGGCCGCGTGCCCAGCAGTACGACACGGCGGTCGTGCCCGCGCACCGCGGCCACGGCCTCGGGCTGTGGGTCAAGGCCGCCATGGTGCGGCGTCTGCGCGCCGAGCACCCCGGCGTCGTCGAGATCGAGACGGACAACGCCGACGACAACGTCCACATGCTGGCCGTCAACCACCGACTGGGATTCCGTTCCTATCGGCGCACCCGCGAGTTGCAGCTCGACGTGCCCGCGACCTGACCTCGCCCACGGAACCCTCCCCGAGGGGCCTGAGGCAAGACCCGGAAGACCCGGATCCTGTCGCACCATCACCGGCCGAGGCCGGCATCCACAGAAATGAGAAATACGACATGCGTGTGCTGTTGATGGCGTACGGATCGCGAGGCGACATCGCACCGCTGGCCGGACTGGCGGCGCAGCTGCGGATACTCGGCGCGGAGGTACGCGTGTGCGCACCGCCGGACGAGGAGTTCGCGGAACTGCTGGCCGGTGTCGGCGCGGAACTGGTGCCCTTCGGGCGGGACGTGCGCGCGCTGCGGACGGGAGCGCCGCCGTCGGATGCGGCCGCGTTCGCGGCCGAGCTGGTCGCCGCGCACTTCGACACGGTCGGCAAGGCGGCCGAGGGCTGTGACGTACTGGTGGCGAGCGGTCTGATGCCGGCCGGCGCCCGCTCGGTGGCCGAGAAGCTGGGGATCCGCTACGTGTACGCGGGCTTCCACCCGTTCGAGATGCCCTCCGCGCACTACGAGCCGTCACCGCGGCCCGGACCGCCGGCTCCGCCCGGCACGACCGACCACCGGGCGCTGTGGGACCTGGACGCCCAGAAGGTCAACGCCCTCTACCTCAAGCCCCTCAACGCCCATCGCGCGGCGATCGGTCTCGCACCGGTGGACAACGTCCGCGACCACGTCTTCACCGAACGTCCGTGGCTGGCGGTGGACCCGGTCCTGGGCCCGTGGGAGCACCTGACCGACCTCGACGTCGTACAGACCGGCGCATGGATCCTGCCCGACGAACGCCCCCTGCCCGCCGACCTGGAAGCGTTCCTGGACGCCGGCACCCCACCGGTGTACGTCGGGTTCGGCAGCATGCCCATGAGCACAGCCACCGACCTCGCCCGGACGACCGTCGAGGCGGCCCGCGCGCTGGGCCGGCGCGTGCTCGTCTCCCGCGGCTGGGCAGACCTGGGCCTGGTGGACGACGCGCAGGACTGCTTCGCCGTCGGCGACGTCAACCACCAGTCCCTGTTCCGCCGGGTCGCGGCCGTCGTGCACCACGGCGGCGCAGGCACCACGACCACTGCCGCCCGAGCCGGTGCACCCCAGGTGGTCATACCCCAGTTCGTGGACCAGCCGCACTGGGCCGCGCGCGTGGCCGACCTGGGCATCGGCGCGGCACACGACGGCCCGACCCCGACCTTCTCGTCCCTGTCCGCCGCACTCAGGACGGCCCTGACCCCCGAGACGGAAGCACGGGCGAAGGCCGTCGCCGACACGATCCGCACCGACGGGGCGGTGGTGGCCGCGAAGCTGCTCCTCGACACGGGGCACGCGGCGCCGGTGAGCCGCGAACAGATCTCCATGATCGCCCATGCCGACCACCCGATAAAGTCCCCGCTCGAGGACGACTCGGTCAGCCGGCTGCTCGAACGCGGACTCCCGCGGGGCGACGAGCGAGTGCTCGACCTCGGATGCGGCACAGCGGAATGGCTTCTGCGTGCTCTGGAGACCCGCCCGCACCTGCACGCCGAGGGCGTCGACGTCTCCGAAGTCGCCCTGATGGAGGCCCGCCGGGCAGCGAGCGAACTCCGAGTCGACGAGCGCCTGGTCCTCCACCACCAGGAAGCCGCGGACTTCGTCTCGGAGCAACCGTTCGACCTGGTGATCAGCGTCGGCGCCACGCATGCCTTCGGCGGTCTCCTCCCCACCCTCGCGGCGGCCCGCAAGCACTTGGCTCCCGGAGGACGCGTCCTGATCGGTGAGTCGTTCTGGGACCGCGCCCCTTCGGCAGCGGCCGTCGAGATGTTCGGTGACCTCGCCGACCTCGCGACCACGGTCGACTGCGTCGTCGCCGACGGATGGACCCCGGTTCACGGCCATGTCAGCACCCGCAGTGAGCTGGACGCCTACGAGTGGGCCTGCTGGGGCTCGCTGGCCTCATGGGCCCTGGACCACCCGGACGATCCGGCCGGCGCACAGGTACTGGAGACGGCCACCGCCCAGCGTTCGCAGTGGCTGCGCGGGTACCGGGACAGCTTCGGCTTCCTCTGCCTGGTCCTGCGGCGGACGTCGGATTGATCGCGTAGGGCCGCCGGCACATCCGTTCGTCGCGCAGCACGGCGGATGACCTTCCGCTGGACCGTGTGAATCCCCGGACATCAAACGAATGTCCGCCCCGCGCCCGCCAGGCGCAGCGGTTGACCGCACTCGGCCGAGTGACGCGTTCCACGCCCGAGGCCGTCCCCCGCAGCGGGGGACGGTGTGCTGCGGACGTGGGCCGTTCCTCGGCCTCGGTCGGCTCGCCGCGCCCGGGCCCGAACCCGCCATGGCCGCCGCCGAACCGCGGCGGCCGGAAAGTGAGTACAGAGATGCGACCGACCTTCGTACTGGTTCACGGAGCCTTCGCGAACTCCTTCTCCTTCGCGCCTCTCCAGGCCGAACTCGGCCTCCTCGGGCACCGTTCGGTCGCCGTCGACCTGCCCGGCCACGGCTTCCGGGCGACCTTCACCCCCGCCTATCAGACGCCGCAGGACCCCGCAGGTCTCGCCACCGCGCCCGGCTCGATCAAGGGCGTCACGCTCGCCGACAACGCGGCGCACCTGATCGGGATCCTGGAACGGGCCAAGCGGAACGGCCCCGTGATCCTCGTCTCCCACAGCCGCGGCGGCATCACGGCCACGGCCGCGGCCAACGCGCGCCCGGACCTGATCGACCGCATCGTCTACGTCTCGGCCTGGTGCCCGGTCCGTCTCGACGTCGGTGACTACTACGCCGAGCCGGAGATGGCCGGGGTCGACCCCGCTGCCTTCGCTTCGGCGCTGGCCGGGAACCCTGCCGACCTCGGCCTGCTCCGCGTCAACTTCCGCACCGCGAACCCGGACTCGCTCGCGGCGTTCAAGTCGGCCTTCTTCGCCGACGGCACCGACGAGCAGTTCCTCACCTTCCTGAACACCTTCCAGCCCGACGAGAACCTGGACGCCGGAGGCTCCGCCGACCGGGCGCAGGCCGCCACCTGGGGCCGTATCCCGAAGACCTACATCCGCCTTGCCGACGACGCGAGCCTGCCCCTCGCCCTGCAGGACCGACTGATCCGCGAGGGCAACGAGCTGACGCCGGACAACCCGTACGACGTCCGCACGCTGGAGGGCAGCCACCTGAAGTGGCTGGTCGACCCGGCGCCGGCGGCCCGCGCCCTGGGCGAACTCGCCACGCTCCCGGCCCCGTCGGTTCAGGCGTGACCGGAGTCGGGTGAGGGGGCGACGGTGGTGAGGGCAGCCCGCTCGCGTGCCGCCCCGGCCGTCGCGCCGCCCGGGCCGCCGTCCCGCTCCGGCGAGGCTTCCGACGGCCGCCGCGACCAGCATCTGCCGGCGAGTCGGTTGGCCTGTGGATCGGTAGGGCAGGTGAGAGGCATGACTGCTTCCGCTTCTTCACCCGCCGCCGACGATCCGGCGCGCTACGTAGGGCTCGACGCCGGCGAGGCCGAGCGCCGGGCGCGAGCACGCGGCTGGACGGCCGTGCGCATGGTCCCGCCCGGCACGATCCTGACCATGGAGTACCTCGAAGGCAGGCTGAACTTCGAGGTCGAGGACGGCAGAGTGCGGAGGGCTTGGAGTGGCTGACCGGAGTTCTCGGTCGCCGACCCCGAGGCGACCAGGGCGAGGTCATCACCGTGATCGAGCGGGACGGGGCGGGCCATGCGCGGTACGAATCCGTCGACGGCATGACGGGCTTCTCCGAACCCCGAATACCGTCCGGCTGCAGCGGTCTGGCCTGGCCGCGCTCGACGGACGTGGTCACTCCGGCCCGGCCGGGGCCGGGTTCGCCACCGACAGCGGCTCGGCGATGTCCTCCAGCGAGCGGCGCTCGGCCTTCACCGCCAGGAAGACCGCCACGAGGCCGGCGGCGCACATCAGCGCGGCGCCGATCCGGAAGGCGAGAGCCGTGTCGCCGACCACCCCCGACTCGGTGAGGCCGGCGAAGATCAGCGGCCCGCTGATGCCACCGGCCGCGGTACCGAGCGCGTAGAAGAAGGCGATGGCCATGGCGCGGGTCTCCATGGGAAAGACCTCGGAGACGGTCAGGTACGCACTGGAGGCGCCCGCCGACGCGAAGAACAGCACCACGCACCAGCAGGCCGTCATGGTCGTCGCCGTGAGGGAACCCCGGTCGAACAGCCATGCCGTGCCGAACAGGAGCAGGCCCGAGAGCAGGTAGGTGGAGGAGATCATGATCCGCCGTCCGACCGTGTCGAACAGCTTGCCGAGCAGCAGGGGTCCGAGGAAGTTGCCCGCGGCGATGACGGCGAAGTAGTAGCCCGTGTTGCCCGTCGGCACGTCGAAGAACGTCGTGAGGATGGTGCCGAAGCCGAAGGTGATGGCGTTGTAGAGGAACGCCTGGCCGATGAAGAGCGACAGGCCGAGGAATGCGCGGCGCGGGTAGCGGCCGAATACCGTCCTGGCGATCAGGCCGAAGCCGATGCTCTTGCGCTGGTGGATGGTGATCTCACCGGCCGGCGGGGGAAGGCGTTCGCCCTTCTCCTGCTCGATCCGGTGCTCCACGGAGGACACCAGTTCCTCGGCGTCCTCCGCCTTGCCGTGGATGAACTGCCAGCGAGGGCTCTCCGGAACGTGCCGGCGCACCAGCAGGATGACCAGGCCGAGGACGACGCCGAGGGCGAAACTGAGCCGCCAGCCGAGGTTCTTCGGGAAGATGTCGGTGTCCAGCATCACGACGGACAGCAGCGCGCCGCCGATCGCGCCCAGCCAGTAGCTGCCGTTGATGATGAGGTCGACCCGGCCCCTGTAGAGGGACGGAATCAGCTCGTCGATCGCCGAGTTGATGGCCGCGTACTCGCCGCCGATACCGAAGCCGGTGAGGAAGCGGAAGAGGAAGAACCACCAGGACTCGAACGAAAGTGCGGTCATCGCGGTCGCGCCCAGGTAGACGGCCAAGGTGACCATGAAGAGCCTTTTGCGGCCGTAGCGGTCCGTCAGCCATCCGAAGAAGAGTGCCCCGCAGCAGGCGCCCGCCACGTACAGGGCGGCGGCGATGCCGGTGACCTGGGCGCCGGTGATGTCGAGGCCGCTGCCTTCCTCGGCGAGGCGGCCGGCGACGTTGCCGACGATGGTGACCTCGAGTCCGTCGAGGATCCAGACGGTGCCGAGGCCGATCACGATCATCCAGTGCCACCGGGACCACGGCAGGCGGTCGAGGCGGGCCGGCACGGCTGTGGTGACGGTGCCCGTGGTGGTCGGCGCGGGCACCGGCGACGAGTCGGATGCCATGGTTCCCTGTTCCCTCCTTCTCGGTCGCCCCCCTGCCCTGCCGGGTTCCCGCGAACCGGTCGGACATGCGGCTGCGGGGGTGAACGGCTGCCCGGGTGATCCGGCGCGGCGCAGCACGTTGCCGGCGCCGTTCCCGCGATCTGCCGGACGGCGGGCCGGACTCAGCTTGCGCGCCGTCTTCGGACACGCACGCCGCGACACACCTGCCACTGCAGTACGCCCGATGGTGGCCGCAGGCCGGTCGGCGGGGTGCTTCCCCAGCCTATGACGGCTGGTCATCACTGCTTCGCCGGAGCCCGGTTGTCAGTGGCGGCGGTTACGTTCGGGGTGTTGCAAGGGCCGTTTCCCGACAGGAGGACGATGACCGAGAGCAGTGTTCAGCCCGCGCTGAGGGTGGTGCTGACGGACGTGAACGAGCGCGTGGTGGAGGCGTGGCGGGCGGCGTTCGCGGACACCCCCGGCATCGAGATCCGCAGGGGATCGATCCTCGAAGAGGACGTCGACGCCTGGGTCACTCCGACGAACTCCCGGGGCCGGATGGACGGCGGCGTCGACGCCGCCATCAAGCGTCACCTCGGATCCGGCATCCAGCTCCGTGTACAGCGCGCGATCCGCGACCGGTTCGCCGGAGCCCTCCCGGTGGGCAGCGCGGTCTGCGTCCCGTCGGGGGCAACCACTCCCCGGTACCTGATATCGACGCCGACCATGGTGCAGTCCTCGCAGAACGTGAGTGCCACACTGAACGTGGCGCTGGCATGCGCCGCCGCGTTCCAGGCCGTTCACCGGCAGAACCGGCAGGCGCCGGGCAGCATCCGCTCCGTGGCGCTGGTCGGCATGGGTGCACAGACCGGCCGGGTCCCGGCCAGGGTGTGCGCCAACCTCATGTGGACCGGCTACACGCTCTTCCACGACCACTGGTTCGAGGACGACGACGAGTTGCGCGCCACGATCCTCACGCAGCTGAAAGGCATCGAGAACGCCCCCGCCGAGGAGCGCGTACGCATAGTGCCGCCGAAGGCCGCTGCTCCCGTCCCCGCCGGCCCTACTGCCGGCCACGTCCATCCCCCGACCGCGACGATCGAGAGCTCTTCCCCCGTGACCGACGCGAACAACGGCGCTGCGCCGGCCCAGTCCGACGCGAACGACCCCCTGGCTCTCACCGAACTCTTCAACGGCGGCGGCGAGCCCTGGCTCCCGCTCCTGAAGCCGGTCATCGAGGCGCTGCCCGACGCCGCCCGGTTCATCGGGAAGGGCCGCAGCCCTGAGGTCGTTCCGGTGCGTGAACTGACCTTCCAGGCCCTCAAGCCCCACCCGCCGCACAAGTGGAAGGTCGTCGCCTTCGGCCAGAACCCCTACCCGCGGCCGGAGAGCGCGACCGGCATAGCCATGTTCGACAACACCTTCAGCGACTGGAAGGACAGCCCGTTCGGCAGGGTCGTCAGCATCCGCTGCATCATCAAGGCGGCGGCGATGTGGAAGTACGGCATCGCGAAGAAGACGCCCATCGCCGACGTGCGCGCGTTGTTGAAGGAGCGGGACACCGTCCAGCCGCCGGAGTGGTTCCAGGCGATGCTCACGCAGGGCGTGCTGCTGCTGAACGCCTCTCTCACCGCCAGCGGTGACGGAGCGATGGGTGCCGACCAGCACACGGCGTTCTGGCGGCCCGTCGCCGAACGGATCGTCGAGGAGATCCTCAAGGCCAAGCAGGACGCCGACGAGGAGGACCGCGGGATCGTCTTCGCCTGGTGGGGGGCGCACGCCCGCAACCTGAAGCGGGTCGTCCTGCGCCTCCAGGAGAGGTACCCGGACGTCGAGGTCCGGCACATCGACCACGCGAACCCCGCGGCGCAGGGCGACATCTTCTGCGAGGGCGACCACTTCGCCATGGTGAACGAGGCCCTCGCGTCCCTGGGTGCCGACGCGATCGACTGGCTGCCGAGCAAGGGGTGGAACGAGGGCACGGCCGGGGCGGACGGGGGTGTCGCGGCACGCATGGGCGCCTTCATCGAGTCGACCATGAACCTGCACCAGCTGTACCTGGAGCGGCTCACCAGCGTCAAGGACGAGGGCCTGGTCCTCCCCGCGATCACCGGCGTGTTCGATACCCCACTGATGGATTTCCAGGACGCCGTCGCCCCGGTCGCCGCGACGCTGTCCGGGCTCACCGGACACATCGACCGCTCACGCGAGTTCGGCAAGCGGCGGGCGGACGACATGTCCACCGGCCTGTCCGCCGACGCGATCGCCGCGCTCTACCTCTACACCTGCGAGTCCGCCTTCTACCGCGAGATCAACGCCGTCCTCCGCTCCCCGGACCGCACCAGGGTCACGCCCTACCTGCCGTACCTGAGGCTGCTGTTCTCGGCGGTAGCCGGGCTGCCCGCACACACGAAGCCGCTGTGGCGCGGTGTGTCGCTGGACCTGCGGGCGCAGTACCCGGTGGGCCGGACGGTCACCTGGTGGGGCGTCTCCTCGTGCACCTCGGAGCTGAACGTGGCCCGCTCCTTCCTGGGCAGCCGCGGCAAGCGGACGCTCTTCGAGGTGACGCCCGCCCAGGCGGTCGGGATCAGGAGCTTCTCCGCCTTCACCGGGGAGGAAGAGTACATCCTCACACCCGGTACCCAGCTCAAGGTGACGGACGTGAAGAGCGAGCGCAGCGGGCTGTACACGGTCAAGCTGACCGAAGTCGACGCCGCCCCCGTGGTGTCCTGACCCACCGCCCATGGGCGGCCACGGGCCCGGCGCCTCGCGGTCACGGGCTGCGACGTGCGGCGCCGACGTCGGTCGCGGCACGGCCGGCTACTCAGGGACGAGCGAGTAGCTGCGCTCATACCGCGGCCGAGGCGCCGGCCCTACCGTGGACGCCATGAGCACCGACCAGCTGACCGTCACCGACCAACTCGACCATGCGCCAGGCGGACACCAGACCGGCATGGCCTCTCTCGCACTGGGTGCCGGCGCGTTCCTTGCGCTCGGCACCCTGCCGGCCCTGCCGTACCTCGTCCTCCTCGCCCTGCCCCTCGGCATCGCCGCCGTCGTGTCCGGCGTCCGCGCGATGCGCCGCGGCGTGGTCGCAACGTCCGGGCGGATCGCGGCCGTCACGGGGATCACGCTCGGCTCGCTGGGAGTCCTGGGCTGGGCGGCCCTGATGGTGCTGTGGTACCTGGTGGACCAGGCCGTGAGCCGCTGACCGAACGGGGTCGCCGTACCGGCCGCGGAGTGCGGCCTCCGGTCAGCTCGCGCTCCGCTGGGCGGAGCCGGCCTCCCACTCGCGGCCGATCGAGCGGATCAGCGCCGGGTACACCCCGAGGTACCGGAAGGGTTTGATGGCGGCCATGTAGAGGGAGCCGAGCAGGCCGTTCGGCTTGACCAGGACGGCCATCTGGCCGTGGTAGCCGCCGGACCCGTCCGGCACCCAGCCGATGTGCATCACCGCCTGCACGGTCTTGTTGGCCATCTCGGCGGCCCATTCGTCCTCCCGCTGGTAGAGCGAGGTGAACGGGGACGAGCCGAGGTCCGGGCCCCGCGGACCGTCGCGAAGGTCCGCCGGCAACCGGTCACGCAGGCACGGCCGCCGGACACTGCTGTCGGGATCCGGCTCGTCCCAGCCGAGCAGCGATCCGAGCTTCCAGCGGACGGCGAAGAGCACGCGGGAGACGAAACCGTCTCCGTTCACCCCGCCCTTGATGCCCTCGGCGAACTGGTGCACCAGCAGCGCGAGGTCGTCGGGTCCGCCGGGGGTGGGCAGCGCCCATACGTCCTCGACCGTGAAGTCGTCGGCGATCTCGTGGATCCGCCACGGGCGGTCGGTGTGGTCGGTTCGGGGAAGTCGCATGGCCGGACCCCTGTCTATACGGTGGCGTATAGATCGAGTGTAGGCGTATCTGTACGCCACCGTATACTTGGCAGGACGTGAGGAGGCACACACGATGGGCGCGACCCGCACACCCCGCGGAAAGTGGATCGAGGAAGGCCTGCGGGCACTCGTCGCCGGCGGCCCCGAAGCCGTGCGGATCGAGGCGCTGGCCCAGGCGCTCGGCGTCAGCAAGGGCGGCTTCTACGGCTACTTCCGCAACCGGGACGCGCTGCTCACCGAGATGCTCGACACCTGGGAGTACGAGGTCGCCGAAAGCGTCATCGAACAGGTGGAAAGCGGCGGGGGAGAGGCCAGGGTCAGGCTGCAGCGGCTGTTCGACATCGTCGCCGACAGCACCGACGGGCCGGTGCGGGGCACCACCGCCGACATCGCGATCCGTGACTGGGCCCGCCGCGACGCATCCGTCGCCGAGCGCCTGCGCCGCGTCGACAACCGCCGCATGGACTACCTGCGTTCCCTCTTCTCAGCCTTCTGCCCCGACGAGGACGAGGTCGAGGTCCGCTGCCTGCTCGCCGTCTCGGTGCGCATCGGCAACCACTTCAACGCCGCCGACAACGGCAGGCGCAGCCGCGCGGAAGTGATGGAGCTGATCGGTCGACGGCTGCTGGAGTAGCCGCCGGGCTCGGGGCGCAGGCCGGGAGGAGCGTGAGCGCTCAGGCGGATCCCGGGTGGGGACCGGCGGCCTCGGTGTACCACGTGATGACGCCGTCCGTGAGGACGTCGATCGAGAAATTGATCTTGGTTCGGACGCCTTCCGGTCCGACGAACACGGCCTTGAAGGGCCACGGCCCCTCCAAGTGGCCCACGTGTTCCTCGGTGTCGTCGGTCAGGATCGCCGTGCGCCCGGCGTCCAGGGTGACGACCCAATAGACGCCGCCCTCCTCCAGGTCCTCGAAGACCTGTATCCGGGCTGCGTCGATGCCCGCCCCCAACAGCGCTCTGAGAACTCCGTAGCGATGGGGGCCATCGCGGGGATCCTGCATCTCCCGCCACGTCACCCTGGTCGCGGCGGACGGCACTTGTGCCGGTCGGGCCGGGTCCCCTTCGGGGTGGTCGGCGGCGTCTTCTGCGTGCATGTGGAGGGCCCCCTTCACGACGGTCACACCGGGCCCCCAACCTTGCCGCACGGATCGCCCGTTCCACCATCGTCCTGCCAACGCAGAGTTCCACGGCCCCCCGCCCCGGACCACCGTCCGCCAGTTGTCCCGGGCGGGTTCGATGGGGGGCGGGGGCCGTCCGAGAAGTGCTACGCATGGGTGGTCCAGTTCGGCCGCAGCAATGCCTGGACCGGTCTGCTGGCGCATCTTGAGTCGTTGCCGTGGCCGAACCCGTGGTCGGTGCAGATCCTGGTGCACGACCAGGACGACGACTGCTTCGGACTGTGGATGATCCACGACGGTCGGCTGGTGGAGGTGTCGCTGCCCCGCACGCGGCGGGTGCCCTTCTCGGACTTCGAGCTCGGTGTGCTCGACCGCGCCGACCGACCTGGCCGCTGACGAACGGGGAAGGCGTGCGGAGCCTGCCCCGGGCTCGGCTCCCGGTCAGGATCGGGCGGGCTGGGCTGAACCCGCCCGTACGGCAGGCTTGCGCTCCGCCCAGGGCGCGGCCCGCTCCAGTTGCGCGGCGAGCCGGAACAGCACGTCCTCGCGTACGTAGCCGGCGGCGAACCGGACACCGATCGGCATGCCGGTGGCCGGGTCGCACGCGAGCGGCACCGACATCGCGGGCGCGCCGGCGACGTTGAAGGCGATGTTGAAGGCGGCGGTGAACGGCGAGCGGTGGAACAGGTGCTCCGGCCAGCCCGGTCCGTCAGCCTGCTCCGCCCCCTGACCGTAGGTGCCCAGCTTCACCGGCACCTCGGGGAGGGTGGGCGTCAGCAGCAGGTCCCGGGCCCCGAAGTGGGCGCCGATGACGTCTCCGCAGAGATCACCTTCCTCCTGGAGGGCGCCCAGGCCGGCGCGCAGAACGGCAGTGTCGGCCGCCCGGGGGACAGGCTCGTGGCCGCCGTCTCGGCAGTGCTGGAAACAGGGGGACGGCAGCGCGGGAGGAATGAACGGCACGGGCAGGCCTGGGTGCGGAGGGACTCGGCGGTGGCGTCGGAGCCGCAGGCAGGTCCCGTGCCGGTGCTGTGCGACACCCGTGCGGCCCATCGCCTCACCGAGGGGAGCCCCATCGACGCCTGTTGATGCCGGGACAGATGCGCGCGCCGTGGTACGGGATACGAGGAGCCAAATCGGGCCGTGATCGCGAAAGGTGCCGCCTGTGTCTCAGGAGCAACGCCGACGGAGGCAAAAGCTGCGCCTGCCCGTGAAGGCGGCGCTGCCGGGCCGCCACCCGCACGAGGACAAGGCGCCCGTCACCGACCGGGTGGTCTTCGGCGTGACGGCCGTGCTGACCTCGGGCTTCGTGATCTGGGGCGTCACGGCCACCAGCTCGCTGGAGAGCGTGTCCGACATCTTGCTGAACGGCCTCATGCACAACGCCGGATGGGCGTTCGTCCTGGCCGCCTCGGGTTTCGTCGTCTTCGCGCTCTGGCTCGCCATCAGCCGGTACGGACGGATCGAGCTGGGCCAGGAGCACGAGAAGCCGGAGTTCAGCACCGTCTCCTGGGTCGCCATGATGTTCAGCGCCGGCATGGGAATCGGCCTGATGTTCTACGGCGTCAGCGAACCCCTCGCGCACTACACCACTCCGCCGCCGGGCACCGACCCCGCCGACTCGGCGGACGCCATGCAGACGGCGCTCGCCACCACGCTCTTCCACTGGACGCTGCACCCGTGGGCCATCTACGCGGTGGTCGGCCTGGCCATCGCGTACAGCACCTTCCGGCGCCGCAGGCGGCAGACGATCAGCGCCGTCTTCGTCCCGCTCCTGGGCAAGGAGCGCGCCGAGGGCGCTCCCGGCCGGGTGATCGACATCCTGGCGATCTTCGCCACGCTGTTCGGCTCCGCCACGTCCTTGGGACTCGGCGCGCTCCAGATCGGCAGCGGCATGCACGAGGTGGGCTGGCTGAGCAAGGCCGGGACGGGGCTGCTCGTCGCCATCATCGCCGTGCTGACCGTCTGCTTCGTCTTCTCCGCCGTCTCCGGCGTGGAGAAGGGCATCCAGTGGCTCTCCAACATCAACATGGTGCTGGCCGTCATCCTCGCGGTCTTCGTGTTCGTCGTCGGCCCCACCATCCTGGTCCTCGACCTGATCCCCACCTCCCTCGCCGCGTACTTCGAAGAGCTGCCCCAGCTGATCGGCCGCACCGAGGCGTCCACCGGCGGCGGTGACGTCGCCGACTGGCTGAGCAGCTGGACGGTCTTCTACTGGGCCTGGTGGATCTCCTGGACGCCGTTCGTCGGCATGTTCATCGCCCGCATCAGCCGGGGCCGCACGATCCGGCAGTTCGTCGGCGGCGTCATCCTGGTGCCCAGCACCGTGAGCCTGGTCTGGTTCGCCATCTTCGGCGGAACGGCCATGAGCCTGAAGGAGCAGGGAAGCCTCGGCGGCGCGACCACGCCCGAGGCGCAGCTCTTCGGCGTGCTCCAGGAGTTCCCGATCGCCGGCGTGATGAGCCTGCTCGTGATGGTCCTGGTCGGCATCTTCTTCGTCTCCGGTGCCGACGCGGCGTCGATCGTGATGGGCACCCTCTCCCAGAAGGGCACCTTCGAACCCGACCGGTTCATCGTCGTCTTCTGGGGCGTGGTGACCGGCGGCGTGGCGGCCGTGATGCTGCTCGTCGGCGAGGGCAAGGGCGACGCCCTCGCGGGCCTGCAGCACTTGACGATCCTCGTCGCGGCCCCGTTCGTGCTGGTGATGATCGGCATGTGCTGGGCCCTCGTGCGGGACCTCCGCCAGGACCCGCTGATCGTCCGCAGCGAACTCGCCGAGGAGGCGGTGGAGGAAGCCGTGATCGCGGGCCACGAGAAGTACGCGGGCGGGTTCGAGATCCGCATCGGCCCGGCGCAGGACGAGGCGCCCGCGGAAACGAAGGACGGCCGCGACCGCAAAGACCCGGGAGACCCGCCCCCGGCCTCCTGACGGGCACACCCGCCGTCCGCCGTACGCCGCACGGCCCGGCGGGCCTCCCCCACGGACCGGCACGGCCGATCCGTGCGCCCCCGGTCCGTGGCCGCCCGGATCGCGGCCCTGCGGCCAGGGCGGGGCTGCCCGGGGGCGCCTGTGGAGGCATGCGGCGAGGGTCCGGAGCCGCGCCGTCTGAGGGCCGCGGCCGCCGTGCCCGTTGCCGCCCCGC
>NZ_JARAYQ010000138.1:0-22515 GCF_033794505.1 Streptomyces sp. MB09-01
GGGCGGCGGCGAGCAGCAGGAGGAGGCCGAGGGCGGACGGGAGGCGGCGGCTGGGGGCGGCGGGTGGCATCCGGCTTCCTCGGGACGAAGGGGCGGGCAGCGGACCGGGATATCGTGACATAACGGTCAGTTGCCGTCCCCTTGCGACACCGTGGGGTCGCCGGTCGCGAGGGCGATGGCCAGCGGGGTGCGCTCGTAGAGGACCTGGTGACCGTGGCGGGCGGAGATGAGCAGGCCCGCCGCGTGCAGGATCCGCAGATGGGCCGAGACCGTGGACGGGGCCAGGCCGAGCCGGTGGGCCAGCGCCGTCGTGGAGGACGGCTCGTCCAGCGCGCACAGCACGTCGGCCCGGGCCGGGCCCAGCAGGCGGGCGAGCGCGGCCGGGGTGTCCTCGCGCACCGGGGTCCACAGGGCGCCGATCCCGCGGGCCGGGTAGACCACGGTCGGCTGCCAGGGCGGGTCGAAGCCGCCCGCGATCTGTGGCCAGACGAAGGCGCTCGGCACGAGGACGAGGCCCTGGCCGTCCAGGACGCGCTCGTGGTCACTGGGCCGCTCGATGGTCAGGGTGAGGGAGGCGGCGTCCCAGGAGAGGTCCGGGTGCAGACCGTCGAAGAGCGACTCCAGTCCGCCGGCGGCGAGGCGCCGCGTGTGGAAGAGGACGTCCGCCTCCAGCAGGGCCCGCAGTCGCGGCCAGTGCGGTTCGACCAGGAGGCTCCAGGCCCGCTCGATCAGATCGGCCAGTTCCTGCACCGACCGCGCCGGATCGGCGAGCAGGGCCCGGCCCGCCTCGCTGTCGAGCGCGCCCGGCGTGCAGGCCAGGGCCTTGCGCATGTCCTCGTGCGCCGCGGCCGGATCGGCCGCGCGGATCAGCGCGAGCTCCTCCTCGAAGGTGACGCCGGGGCCGCTCGGCGGCGGGCTGATGAAGTCCGTACTGTGCCCCCGGCGCGGCATCAGCAGCCACAGCGGGCGCAGGTCCAACCCGTCGGCGGCGGCCCGGATCCGCCGCAGCCAGGGCAGGTGGTAGCCCTGCCGGTCCGGGCGGTTCAGGGTGCGGACCGCCTCCTGGGTCTCCCACGCCGGCGACAGCGCGAACCGGCACCGCAGCAGGTCCCGGTGCCCGAACCGATGGTGCAGGCCCATCCCGGCCCCTTTCCTCACTCGTTTCCGCCCTCAATATTCGGGCACGGACGAATCTCTGGGGCACGTCGGCCGCGGCGCGGACGCTGGGACCCATGCCAGCCGACACCCAGGAGCCCGGGCGGCCCACGCCGTCACCGGGCTACCGCTCCGTTTTCCGGACTCGTGAGTTCCGCCCCGTCTTCGCCGCACACCTGCTGTCCGTGCTCGGTGTCGTCGTCGCCGAGATCTCCCTCACCGTGCTCGTCTACCGCGCCACCGGCTCACCCCTGATGAGCGCGCTCACCTTCGCCCTGGGCTTCCTCCCGTACGCCCTCGGCGGGACCCTGCTCGCCGGGATCGCCGACCGCCACCCCGCCCGGCGGGTGCTCGTCGTGTGCGACCTGGTCTGCGCGGCCTGCGCGACGGCCATGATCCTGCCGGGCACCCCCGTCGCCGTGCTCCTCGTCCTGCGCTGCGCGATGGCCTTCCTGGCGCCGCTGTTCCAGGGCACGCGCAACGCCTCCCTCGCCGACATCCTCGGCCCCGGCGACACCTTCGTCCTGGGCCGCTCGCTGCTGCGGATGGTGGCCCAGAGCGCCCAGCTCGTCGGCTTCGGCCTCGGCGGGCTGCTGCTCACCGTGCTCGCACCGAGCGGGGCCATCGCCCTCACCGCCGCCGGATTCCTGGGTTCCGCGCTGCTGCTGCGCCTGGGCACCCGCAGCCGGCCCGCCCGCACGCGCACCCGTACCTCCCCGCTCGCCGGACTGCGCGCCGTCCTCGGCCGGCGCCGGCTGCGCGCGCTCACCCTGCTGTTCTGGCTGCCGCCCGTCTTCATCGTCGTCCCCGAGGCGCTGCTCGCCCCCTACGTCGACGGCATCGGCGCCGGCACCGCCGTCCTCGGGCTGCTGATGTGCGCGATGCCTGTCGGGACCATCGCCGGCGAACTCTGGGCGGGCTCCGCGCTCACGGCCCGAACGCGCTCGCGGATCGTGGCCCCGCTCGCCGCCGCCGGTCTTCTGCCGCTGCTGCTCTTCGCCGCCCGGCCGGGCGTGCCCCTCGTCCTGGCCGCGCTGCTGCTCGCCGGCCTCGCCCACGCCTACACCCTCGGGCTGGACCAGTGGTACGTCGACGCCGTGCCCGACGCGCTGCGCGGCCGTGCGATGACCCTGCTCAGCACCGGCCTGATGACCCTCCAGGGAGTGGGGATGGCCCTGGCCGGCCTCGCCGCCGAATTCCTGCCGGTGCACGCGGTCGTCACCGGGTCCGGGATCCTCGGCACGGCCGTCGTCCTGCTGCTCCTCGCCGAACTCCGGGCAGCCGCCCGTGAGGAGGAAGGACTGAAGGATGAGACGCCCCTCGCCGCGAAGTGACCTCCCGGTAGGGTCGGACCCGTGCCCAAGCCGCTCAGCCTTCCCTTCGACCCCATCGCCCGCGCCGACGAGCTCTGGCAGCAGCGCTGGGGGCCCGTGCCCTCGATGGCCGCGATCACGTCGATCATGCGCGCGCACCAGATCCTGCTCGGCGAGGTCGACGCGGTGGTCAAGCCCTACGGGCTGACCTTCGCGCGGTACGAGGCCCTGGTCCTGCTCACCTTCTCCAAGGCCGGGGAACTGCCGATGTCGAAGATCGGCGAGCGGCTGATGGTGCACCCGACGTCGGTGACCAACACCGTGGACCGGCTGGTGAAGTCCGGGCTCGTCGACAAGCGGCCCAACCCGAACGACGGCCGCGGCACCCTCGCCTCCATCACCGAGAAGGGCCGCGAGGTCGTCGAGGCGGCGACGAAGGACCTGATGGCGATCGATTTCGGCCTCGGGGCCTACGACGCCGAGGAGTGCGCGGAGATCTTCGCGCTGCTGCGCCCGCTGCGCGTGGCCGCCGCGGACTTCGACGAGTCCTGAGGAGTGCTGAGGAGTCCTGAGGGCTTCATGGGCAGGTCCGGGGCCCGTGCCGATGAGCCCCGGGGCCGCGTCAAGATCGAGCAAAACGGACGGCTAGGCTCGTCCGCATGAAACGAAGCGTGCTGACCCGCTACCGCGTCATGGCCTACGTGACCGCGGTCATGCTCCTGATCCTCTGTGCCTGCATGGTGGCGAAGTACGGCTTCGACACCGGCGCCGGCCTGACCTTCGCGGTCTCGCAGGCCCACGGCGTCCTCTTCATGGTCTACCTGGTCTTCGCCTTCGACCTGGGCTCCAAGGCCAAGTGGTCCTTCGGCAAGCTGCTCTGGGTGCTCGTGTCGGGCACGATTCCGCTGGCCGCCTTCTTCGTCGAGCGCAAGGTCCGCGCCGAGGTGGAACCGCTGGTCAGCGACTCGCTCGCGACCGCCAAGGCCTGATACGAGGCGAACGTCACCCACCCCCGGGGCGACTCCCCGGGGGTTGCCCATCGACATTTACTAGGACGTCCTAGTAAATTCATGGGTATGGATGCTGACGCCATCGAGGAGGGCCGCCGCCGCTGGCAGGCCCGGTACGACAAGGCCCGCAAGCGCGAGGCCGATTTCACGACGCTCTCCGGAGATGACGTCGACCCCGTGTACGGGCCCCGCCCCGGCGACGCCTACGAGGGGTTCGAGCGCATCGGGTGGCCGGGGGAGTACCCGTACACCCGGGGGCTCCACGCCACCGGCTACCGCGGGCGGACCTGGACCATCCGGCAGTTCGCCGGCTTCGGCAACGCCGAGCAGACCAACGAGCGCTACAAGATGATCCTGGCCGCCGGCGGCGGCGGGCTCTCCGTGGCCTTCGACATGCCGACCCTCATGGGGCGCGACTCCGACGACCCCCGCTCCCTCGGAGAGGTCGGGCACTGCGGGGTCGCCATCGACTCCGCCGCCGACATGGAGGTCCTGTTCAAGGACATCCCGCTGGGCGACGTCACCACCTCGATGACGATCTCGGGCCCCGCCGTGCCCGCCTTCTGCATGTACCTGGTCGCCGCGGAGCGGCAGGGCGTGGACCCCGCCGTGCTCAACGGCACGCTCCAGACCGACATCTTCAAGGAGTACATCGCCCAGAAGGAGTGGCTCTTCGAGCCCGAGCCGCACCTGCGCCTCATCGGCGACCTCATGGAGTACTGCACGCAGGGGATCCCGGCCTACAAGCCGCTGTCCGTCTCCGGCTACCACATCCGCGAGGCCGGTGCCACGGCCGCGCAGGAGCTGGCCTACACCCTCGCCGACGGTTTCGGGTACGTGGAGCTCGGACTCTCGCGCGGCATGGACGTGGACGCCTTCGCGCCCGGGCTCTCCTTCTTCTTCGACGCGCACCTCGACTTCTTCGAGGAGATCGCCAAGTTCCGCGCCGCCCGCCGCATCTGGGCGCGCTGGATGAAGGAGGTCTACGGGGCGAAGAGCGAGAAGTCGATGTGGCTGCGCTTCCACACGCAGACCGCGGGCGTCTCCCTGACCGCGCAGCAGCCCTACAACAACGTCGTGCGCACCGCCGTGGAGGCCCTCGCGGCCGTCCTCGGCGGCACCAACTCCCTGCACACCAACGCCCTCGACGAGACCCTCGCCCTGCCGAGCGAGCAGGCGGCCGAGATCGCCCTGCGCACCCAGCAGGTGCTGATGGAGGAGACCGGCGTCGCCAACGTGGCGGACCCGCTGGGCGGTTCCTGGTTCGTGGAGCAGCTCACCGACCGCATCGAGGCCGAGGCCGAGAAGATCTTCGACCAGATCAAGGAGCGCGGCCTGCGCGCCCACCCGGACGGTCGGCACCCGATCGGGCCGATCACCTCGGGCATCCTGCGCGGCATCGAGGACGGCTGGTTCACCGGGGAGATCGCCGAGTCGGCGTTCCAGTACCAGCGGTCCCTGGAGAAGGGCGACAAGCGGGTCGTCGGCGTCAACGTCCACCACGGGTCGGTCACCGGGGACCTGGAGATCCTCCGGGTCAGCCACGAGGTGGAGACCGTCCAGGTACGGGAACTGACGGCGCGCAAGGCCCGGCGCGACGACGCCAAGGTCACCGCCGCCCTGAAGGCCATGCTCGACGCCGCCCGCGACGGGTCGAACATGATCCCGGCCATGCTGGACGCGGTGCGGGCCGAGGCCACGCTGGGCGAGATCTGCAACGTCCTGCGCGACGAATGGGGCGTCTACACGGAGCCGCCGGGCTTCTAGCCCTCCGGCCCCACGCCGCGAACGGCCGGTCGAGGCGCCCCGTGCGGGCGCCGCGGCCGGCCGCTCTGCTGCTCAGGCCGCGGCGGGGCCGCGCAGGCCGTGCATCAGGAGGGCCGTGAAGGTGGCCACCCAGAGCTCGTCCACGGGCTCGGAGCTCACCAGGGCGCGGTGCACCACCGTGCCAGCGATCACGTCGAAGATCAGGTCCGTGGTGGGGCCCGCGAGGGACTCGTCCTCCTCGTAGGGGAGTTCGCCCCGGGCCTGGGCCCGTTCGCGACCCAGTACGACGAGACGTTTCTGCCGGTCCACGATCGCGGACCGGATCCGGTCGCGCAGGGCCTCGTCCCGCGTGGACTCGGCGACGACCGCCATCAGGGCCGTGCGGGCCTCCGGGCGCCGCAGCAGCGCCGCGAACTGTAGGACCACGTTCTCGATGTCGGCCTCGAGGGACCCCCGGTCGGGGAGTTCGAGCGCGTCGAAGAGCTCCGCCACCGCGTCGACGACCAGCTCGTTCTTGCCCGCCCAGCGCCGGTAGAGGGTGGTCTTGGCGACCCCCGCGCGGGCCGAGACGTCACCCATCGTCAGCTTCGACCAGCCCAGCTCGACCAGCGCGTCCCGGGTCGCGGCGAGGATGGCGGCGTCCGCGGCGGCACTGCGGGGACGACCGGTGCGGCCGGGGCTGGGGTTGCGCATGGCCGAGACCATACCCGTCGGTAGCCGAGGCGGCGGCTGTGGCTCAGATCACGGATCACGAAATGCCCCGGACAGCCTCCCGGAGAGTTACGCTACGGCTCGTAGCGTAAGAGCGACAACCACGCGAAGGGCTACAGGCGCCAGGTGGGGACCCGGCGCCGCACGGCAGCACGACCAGCATGACGACCAGCACACGATCGCGACAGACGGCCGGTACGGCCAATTCACGCGATCTTTTTCGTCGGCGCGCGCACACGGGGGAGGATGTACGCATGCAGCCCAGAAACATGTCCATGAGCGGCGTCGTCGACCTCGCCGCGGTGAAGGCGGCCGGCGAGGCCAAGGCCAAGGCCGAGCAGGCCCGCGCCGAATCGGCACGCCAGGCCGGCCAGGGTGGCGGGACGGGCCCGTCCGCCGGTGCGGTGCCGCCGTCCGCGCTCGTCATCGACGTAGACGAGGCCGGCTTTGAACGCGATGTGCTCCAGCTCTCCGCCGAGGTTCCGGTCGTCCTGGACTTCTGGGCCGAGTGGTGCCAGCCCTGCAAGCAGCTCAGCCCGCTGCTGGAGCGTCTGACCGTCGAGGCGAACGGCCGGCTCGTGCTGGCCAAGGTGGACGTCGACGCCAACCAGATGCTGATGCAGCAGTTCCAGATCCAGGGCATCCCGGCCGTCTTCGCCGTGGTCGCCGGCCAGGTGCTGCCGCTCTTCCAGGGAGTGGCCCCCGAGCAGGAGATCCGCGACACCCTGGCCCAGCTGGTGCAGGTCGCCGAGGAGCGCTTCGGGATCATCGGCATCGAGGTGGACCCGAACGCGGAAGGGGCCGCTCCGGCCGCCGCGGCCGAGGCCGGGACCCCGGCCGGCCCGTACGACGCGCTGCTGGAGGCGGCCGTCCTCGCGCTGGACGCCGGTGACCTGGGGGGCGCGGTGCAGGCGTACAAGAACGTGCTCGCGGACGACCCGGCCAACATCGAGGCCAAGCTGGGCCTGGCCCAGGCCGAGCTGCTCGCCCGCGTCCGGGACATGAACCCGCAGGCGGTGCGCTCCGCGGCGGCCGAGAACCCGAAGGACCCGGCGGCTCAGATCGCCGCGGCCGACCTCGACCTGGTCGGTGGTCACGTGGAGGACGCCTTCGGCCGGCTGGTGGACACCGTGCGCGTCACGTTCGGTGAGGACCGGGACGCCGTACGACTGCGGCTGCTGGAGCTGTTCGAGGTCATCGGCGCCGATGACCCGCGGGTGTCCGCGGCGCGTACGGCGCTCGCGCGGGTGCTCTTCTAGGCCCGGCCAGGCCCGCTCCGGCCGGCCGACGATTTGTTGACAGGTAGATAAACAGCGGCCGCGCTTTGCCAAAACTTGGCAATCGCGGCCGCTGTTACTCGCAGTAAATCGAACCCTGTGAACTGTCCGGTGTGTTCACCGTTCTCCCGATCTGTCGTGGCCTTGGGTGACACCCTGTGTTGCCACCCGCCCGCGACAGGTCGTACTCAGGTTATCTGGCCGTTACCCGCCAGTAACGAACCCCCTTGTGCCCCGGCCGGGAATGGACCACGATCGGCGACGCTCGGTCCTTCCCGCAGAGCCGCTCACTCGGAGCCGCGGTGAAGGGTCCCCACCGAGCCGGCCTGTGGCAGTGGCACCGGCCGTGGGACAGGGGGGTCTCTGCCGCACCGGCGGGGCCTGTCCTCCAGGTTGCGCGAACGCGTGGCCCAGTGGTTGTCGCTCGGGGGTGATCGCCGGTGTTTCGGACGTGGCACAGCCGCGGCCCGGCCGCCTGCGCTCCTTCCCGAGGACGTAGCACTTCTCCCATCCCAGGACGGGCACGGCCCGGACCGGAGATGTACGTCCGAGAAGGAGGAACGAAATGAGTTCTCAGGTTCGTGGCGGGACCAGATGGAAGCGCTTCGCGCTCGTCATGGTGCCGAGCATCGCGGCCACGGCCGCGGTCGGTGTGGGTCTGGCGCAGGGTGCCCTCGCGGCGTCCTTCAGCGTCTCCGGCCAGGACTTCAAGGTCTCGGCCGACAAGCTCGACGGTGACAACCTCATTCAGTACGGCGGTATCGCCGAGGGGCATGACCTCAAGGGCAACGCGCAGCACCACCCGGTCACCATCTCCGGGTTCAGCCACGCCGAGATCACCAACATGTGCCAGTCACTGGTGACCCCGACGCCGCTGGGCAACATCACGCTGCAGCTGCGCACCGGCCACAAGGGCAAGCCGGCCGTCGCCGACAACATCTACCTGGATGTTGCCGAGCTCGACACCGACGCCGAGTTCAAGAACCTGGACATCGGCATCGCCGTCGGCGACGCGAGCCACAAGACCAAGCCGCAGGCCGGCACGGTCGCCAGCCCGTACGCGTTCTCGCAGCGCGCCGACAAGGCGATCCTGACGAACGTGCGCCAGAAGGCGTGGGCGACGACGGCGGGAACCTTCAAGCTTCCCGACCTGAAGCTGCGCCTGCTCGGCGGCGACCAGCCGTGCTACCAGGACGCGAACTGATCCGTCCAGGCGAGTGACCGGAAGGGCGGTCGGCGGCGCACGTCGCCGCCCGCCCCTCCGGGCTCCACAGAGTTCTCCGTACCACCGTTTCCAGGGAGCTGTTGTCCATGAACCCCCAGGCCCCGGTTTACGTTCGCGCTGAAGACGACGCCTGGCTCACCGTGGCGTGGTATCACTTCCACGCCTGGCGCGGGCACCGTCCCTTCTGGGCCGGCCTGTTCACGTTCGTCAGCGGCTTCCCCATCGCGTACTTCCCGTACGCGGACCTCCGGCTCGGCAACCTCAGCCTCGCGATGGCCACCACCGGCGGCGCCGGGGCGCTGATCATCGGTGTCCTGTTGATCACGCTGGGCCTGGCTCTCTGGTTCCAGCAGGCCATCCGGGTCTTCGCCGGCGTCGCCTCGATCCTGCTGGCCCTGGTCTCGCTGCCGGTGTCCAACCTCGGCGGTTTCGGGCTGGGCTTCGTACCCGCCCTGATCGGCGGCGCGCTCGCGCTGGCCTGGGTCCCCGGGCAGCCGGCGGACGAGGAGCCGGCCGACCAGCGCCAGGGCGCGCCGGACATGGGCAAGGCGGAGGCGATGGCGGGACCCCAGGGCTTCCCGGGGCAGCGCGAAACGGAAATGCCGGCACACGCGAGCGAGACGACTGCCCACGCCGATGGCGGGAGGAACAGTGCGGGGTGACGAGACGCAGCGGGGCGTGGCCCCAGGCGCAGGGTCCCGTGAGAGCAAGGGGCCGCGCCACGCGGCACCCAGGAAGTCGCTGCTGAACAAGATCCAGATACCCGTAGGCAAGACGATGGCGCTGGCGGCGATGCCGACGGCCGTGTTCGTCGGGATGGGCATGGCGCCGAAGCTGGCCGTGGCCGACGACAAGGAGATACCCTTCGCCCCCGGGCCGTGCGTCACGCGGTCCGACGAACCCGCGGAGACCGAGTCGAAGTCGCCGTCCCCGACGCCGTCGACGACGCCTTCGCCGAGCACCTCGCCCGGTGCGACGCCCTCGCCGTCCGCGTCAGCGGCAGCGAAGCCCAAGCCGAGCGCCTCGCCGTCGGCGACCAAGCCCCCGGCGAAGCAGGAGACGGCCCCGGCCGCCACCCCGACGCCGACCAAGAGCACGAACCCGCTGGACCCGCTGGGCGTCGGCGACGCGCTCAAGGACCTCGTCGACGAGCTCGGCCGGCCCCTCAAGGACGTCCCGGCGACGACGACTCCCACGCCCACCCCGACGCCGTCCACGACCGCCAAGCCGACGCCGGACCCGGCCGCGGACGCGATCCGCGACGCGGCCAAGCAGGCGGGCGTCGAGGTCTCGGAGCTGCCCGACGAGGTCAAGGACACCGCGAAGACCCCGAAGGACGAGACGGGCAAGGCGGGCGAGCGCGAGAACAAGGACAAGGACGAGGCCAAGCCCGAGGAGTCGAAGGACCCGGACGGGAAGGAACCCTTCCCCTGCCCGACCTACGACGCCAAGGCGCTGGCCGACGCCGAGCTGGAGCAGGGCATCCCGCTCCTGCCGGACGAGCCCTGGTACCTCGACAGCTCGCTGCTGACCCTCTACGGCCTGGACTACCACGGCATCGTCGAGGTGAAGACCGGCAGCGGCAAGATCAAGAAGGTCCTGAAGTTCACCGCGGACTCGCTGGACATCAAGGACCTGTACCAGACGGTCGGCAAGAACGGGAACGTCGCCCACCTGAAGTCGCGTCCGGGCTCCACGTCCAAGATCCGCGGCGGCACGGTGACGATGTACACCGAGAGCCTCAAGGGGAACCTGTTCGGACTGATCCCGATCGAGTTCACCCCGAACAGCCCGCCGCCCCTGAACGTCCCCTTCGCGTTCTTCACGGACGTCAAGGTCGTCCAGGCCGGCCAGTTCGGCGGCACCCTGACCGTCCCGGGCCTGAAGAACTACATCGGCCCGCCGGAGTAGTCCCGTACGGCAGCGGCCACCCGGCACACGCACACACCGAGGGCGGCACCCCGGATCCCGATCGGATCCGCGGTGCCGCCCTCGGTCTCTGTGCGGCAGAGTCCAGACTTCAGGTGAGGAGACGACCTCAGTCGCGGGCGGTGCCGCCCAGGTGGTGGACCCGGACCATGTTGGTCGTGCCCGGGACGCCGGGGGGCGAGCCGGCGGTGATGATCACGGTGTCGCCCTCGTTGTAGCGGCCGAGCTTGAGCAGCTCGCCGTCCACCAGGTCGACCATCGCGTCGGTGTTGTCCACGTGCGGGACGACGTACGAGTCGACGCCCCAGCTCAGCGAGAGCTGGTTGCGGGTGTTCACGTCCGTGGTGAAGGCCAGGATCGGCTGCGTGGAGCGGTAGCGCGACAGGCGGCGGGCCGTGTCCCCGGACTGGGTGAAGGCGATGAGCGCCTTGCCGTCGAGGAACTCCGCGATCTCGCAGGCCGCGCGGGCGACGGAGCCGCCCTGGGTACGCGGCTTCTTGCCCGGGACCAGCGGCTGGAGGCCCTTGGAGAGGAGCTCCTCCTCGGCCGCCGTGACGATCTTCGACATCGTCTTGACGGTCTCGATCGGGTAGGCGCCGACCGAGGACTCGGCGGACAGCATGACCGCGTCCGCCCCGTCGAGGATCGCGTTGGCGACGTCGGAGGCCTCCGCGCGGGTCGGGCGGGAGTTGGTGATCATCGACTCCATCATCTGGGTCGCGACGATCACCGGCTTGGCGTTGCGGCGGCACATTTCGATGAGCCGCTTCTGGACCATCGGGACCTTCTCGAGCGGGTACTCGACGGCCAGGTCGCCACGGGCCACCATGACCGCGTCGAAGGCGTCGACCACGGCCGCCATGTTCTCGACGGCCTGCGGCTTCTCCACCTTGGCGATGACGGGGACCCGGCGGCCCTCCTCGTCCATGACCTTGTGGACGTCCTTGACGTCGTTGGCGTCGCGGACGAAGGACAGGGCGACCATGTCGCAGCCCATCCGGAGGGCGAAGCGGAGGTCGTCGACGTCCTTCTCCGACAGGGCGGGGACGTTCACGGCGGTACCCGGCAGGTTGATGCCCTTGTGGTCCGAGATGACACCGCCCTCGATGACGATGGTCTTGACCCGGGGGCCCTCGACCTCGGTCACCCGGAGCTCGACGTTGCCGTCGTTGATCAGGATCTGGTCACCCTTGGCGACGTCGCCCGGGAGACCCTTGTAGGTGGTGCCGCAGATGGACTTGTCGCCGGGGACGTCCTCGGTGGTGATGGTGAACTCGTCACCGCGCACCAGCTCGACGGGGCCCTCGGCGAAGGTCTCGAGACGGATCTTCGGACCCTGGAGGTCGGCGAGGACGCCGACGGCGCGCCCGGTGTCCTCGGAGACCTGCCGGACGCGGTCGTACCGCTCCTGGTGTTCTGCCTGGGATCCGTGGCTGAAGTTGAATCGGGCCACGTTCATACCTGCCTCGATGAGCGCTTTCAGCTGCTCATACGAGTCGACGGCGGGGCCCAGCGTGCAGACGATTTTGGAACGGCGCATGACTGGATCCTATCGGTTTGTTTCGTAGCGGAATATTCCGGCTGGTGGAAAGTCCAAGTGACTAACCGGTAACCAGCGCGTACGCCTGGGTGGCGATCTCCAGTTCCTCGTCCGTCGGGACCACCGCCACGGCCACCCGGGCATAATCCGCCGAAATCAGCCGCGGCTGCGGGGAACGCGCCGCGTTGGCTTCGAGATCCAGCGTCAGGCCCAGCTCGGCCAGGCCGTCCAGCGCGGCCTCCCGGACCTGGTGGGCGTTCTCCCCGACCCCGGCCGTGAACGCCACCGCGTCCACCCGCCCGAGCACCGCCGAGTAGGCCCCGATGTACTTCTTCAGCCGGTGGACGTACGCCTCGAAGGCCAGGCGCGCCGACTCGTCGCCCTCGCCCGCCCGCCGGAGCACCTCGCGCATGTCGTTGTCGCCGCACAAGCCCAGCAGACCGCTCTTCTTGTTCAGGAGCGAATCGATCTCATCCACCGAGAGGCCCCCCACCCGCGCCAGGTGGAAGACGACCGCCGGATCGAGGTCGCCCGAACGGGTCCCCATGACCAGACCCTCCAGCGGGGTCAGGCCCATGGACGTCTCCACGCACACGCCGCCCCGCACCGCGGAGGCGGAGGCGCCGTTTCCCAGGTGCAGCACGATCACGTTCACGTCCTCCACCGGCCTGCCGAGCAGCGCGGCCGTCGCCCGGGAGACGTAGGCGTGGGAGGTGCCGTGGAAGCCGTACCGCCGGATGGAGTAGGCGTCGGCCGTCGCGGCGTCGATCGCGTACCGCGCCACGTACTCCGGCATCGTCGAGTGGAAGGCGGTGTCGAAGACGGCCACCTGCGGGATGTCCGCGCGCAGCGAGCGCGCCACCTCGATGCCCGTCACGTTCGCCGGGTTGTGCAGCGGTGCCAGCGGGATCAGGTTCCGGATCTCCGCCAGCACCTCGTCGTCGATCACGGTCGGCCGGGTGAACTTCGTCCCGCCGTGCACCACCCGGTGCCCGACCACCGCCAGTTCGGGGGAGTCCAGGCCCGTCCCGTCGGCGGCGAGCTCCGCGGCCACGGCCTTCAGCGCGGCCTCGTGGTCGGCGATCGGGCCGAGCTGCTCGCGCTTGCCGCCGGCGGCGCCCGGGCCGGTCAGCGGCTCGTGCACCAGCCTCGACGTCTCCTCGCCGATCCGCTCCACCAGACCGACCGCGAGCCGGGACCGGTCCGCCATGTCGAGGAGCTGGTACTTGACCGACGAGGAGCCGGAGTTGAGGACGAGTACGCGCGTTGCGGTCACGATGAGGGTCTTTCCTTGTCTCGGGCGGAGGGAGGGGAGGGGGATCAGGCGGTGGACGCGGGCGACGGCGCGCCCTGCGCCTGGATCGCGGTGATGGCCACGGTGGTGACGATGTCCTGCACCAGCGCACCGCGCGAGAGGTCGTTGACCGGCTTGCGCAGACCCTGGAGCACCGGGCCGACCGCCACCGCGCCCGCCGAACGCTGCACGGCCTTGTACGTGTTGTTGCCCGTGTTGAGGTCCGGGAAGATCAGCACCGTCGCGCGGCCGGCCACCTCCGACCCGGGCAGCTTGGTCGCGGCGACCGAGGGCTCCACGGCCGCGTCGTACTGGATCGGGCCCTCGATCTGCAGGTCGGGACGCTGCTCGCGGACGAGCTCGGTGGCCTTGCGGACCTTGTCCACGTCCGCGCCCGAACCGGAGGTGCCGGTCGAGTACGAGAGCATCGCGATCCGCGGCTCGACACCGAAGGCGGCGGCGGTGGCGGCCGACTGGACGGCGATGTCGGCGAGCTGCTCGGCGTTCGGGTCCGGGTTGACGGCGCAGTCGCCGTAGACGAGGACCCGGTCGGCCAGGCACATGAAGAAGACCGAGGAGACGATCGACGCTCCCCCTGCGGCTGGCGCCGCGGGAGGTTCCCCCACCGGCTTGGTCTTGATGATCTCGAAGGCCGGGCGGATGGTCGCCGCGGTGGAGTGCACCGAACCGGAGACCATGCCGTCGGCCAGGCCCCGCTGGACCATCAGCGTGCCGAAGTAATTGACGTCGGTGACCACGTCGTTGGCGAGCTCGACGGTCATGCCCTTGTGGGCGCGGACCTGCGCGTAGTACTCGGAGAAACCTTCCCGCAGGGGAGAGGTCGCCGGGTCGATCAGCTGCGCGCCCGAGATGTCGATGCCGAGGTCGCCGGCCTTCTTCAGGATCGCCTGCTCGTCCCCCAGCAGGGTCAGGTCGCAGACGCCCCGGCGCAGCACCACGTCCGCGGCGCGCAGCACGCGCTCCTCGCTGCCCTCGGGCAGGACGACGCGGCGGCGGTCGGAGCGGGCCCGCTCCAGCAGCTCGTGCTCGAACATCATCGGGGTGACCCGCTCCGAGCGGGCCACCGAGAGCAGGTCGCGCAGCTCGCCGGTGTTCACGTGCCGTTCGAAGACGCCGAGCGCGGTCTCCAGCTTGCGCGGGGTCGCGGAGTTCAGCCGGCTCTGCAGCGAGAAGAGTTCGGCGGCGGTCGGGAAGCTGTTGCCGGCCACCGACACCACGGGCGTGCCCGGGGCCAGCTTCGAGGCGAGCGTCAGGATGTCCTTGCCCGGGCGCTCGTTCAGGGTGAGCACCACACCGGCGATCGGCGGGGTGCCCGAGGCGTGCGCGGCCAGCGCACCGATGACCAGGTCGGAGCGGTCGCCGGGGGTGACCACCAGGCAGCCGGGGGTCAGGGCGTTCAGGAAGTTCGGCAGCATGGCGCCGCCGAACACGAAGTCCAGGGCGTCGCGGGCCAGCCCGGCCTCGTCGCCGAGGAGCACCTCGCCGCCGAGCGCCCGGGTGATCTGGGCGACGGTCGGGGCGGAGAGCGACTTGTCGTCCGGCAGCACGTAGCAGGGCACGGGGAGCCGGGCGGCCAGCCGCTCGGCTATGAGGTCGCGGTCCCCCGCGGCCACCCGGTTGACGACCATCGCGACGACGTGGCAGCCCAGGGTCTCGTAGGCGCGGTAGGCGTTGCGGGCCTCCGCGCGCACCGCCTCGGCGTGGTGTTTGGTGCCGCCGACGACGGGGACGACGACCGCGCCCAGCTCGTTGGCGAGGCGGGCGTTGAGCGCCAGCTCGTCAGGGAGGTTGGTGTCCGCGTAGTCGGTGCCGAGGACGAGCATGACCTCGTAGTCGCGGGCCACCCGGTGGTAGCGGTCGACCAGCCGGGAGACGAGTTCGTCGGTGCCCTTCTCGGCCAGGATCGCCGAGGCCTCCTGGTACTCCATCCCGTAGGCGGTCGCGGATTCCTGGTCGATCCGGTAGCGGGCCTTCAGGAGCTCGAAGAGGCGGTCCGGTCCGTCGTGGAGCAACGGACGGTAGACGCCGACCCGGCCCGTCTGCCGGGTCAGGAGCTCCATGATCCCCAGCTCGACGACCTGGCGGCCGTCCCCCCGCTCGATACCGGTCACGTACACGCTGCGCGTCACGCCCGCACTCCGTCCCATGCTGTGGATGTCTGTTTGGTCTGTCTTGACCCCTTGACAATACCTCTGCCAATAGCTAGGGCGCCCTCTGGGAAAGGGCCTGGCCAGGGGGGGCTGAAAGGCCCGCAGGGGGGAGCTGCACAAGACGCGCGGTACCCCGGGCCCGTGGAACAATCGGACAGGCTTCACCATTACGCCCTTCATATGTACGGCAGGAGACACAGCACGATGCGTATCGGAGTTCTCACCGCAGGCGGCGACTGTCCGGGCCTCAACGCTGTCATCCGGTCGGTCGTACACCGCGCCCTGGTCGGGCACGGGGACGAGGTCATCGGTTTCGAGGACGGCTTCAAGGGCCTTCTCGACGGCCACTTCCGCCCCCTCGACATCAACGCCGTCAGCGGCATTCTCGCCCGCGGCGGCACGATCCTCGGTTCGGCGCGCATGGAGCGCGCCCGCCTGCACGAGGCCGCCGAGAACGCCCAGGAACTGGCGACGCGCTACGGCATCGACGCCCTCATCCCGATCGGCGGCGAAGGCACCCTGACCGCCGCCCGGATGCTGTCGGACGCCGGGATGCCGGTCGTCGGCGTGCCGAAGACCATCGACAACGACATCTCCTCCACCGACCGCACCTTCGGCTTCGACACCGCCGTCATGGTCGCCACGGAGGCCATCGACCGCCTCAAGACCACCGCCGAATCGCACCAGCGCGTGATGGTCGTCGAGGTGATGGGCCGCCACGCGGGCTGGATCGCCCTGGAGTCCGGCATGGCCGGCGGCGCCCACGGCATCTGCCTGCCGGAGCGCCCCTTCGAGGTGGACGCCCTGGTGAAGATGGTGGAGGAACGGTTCTCCCGCGGCAAGAAGTTCGCCGTCATCTGCGTCGCCGAGGGTGCGCACCCGGCCGAGGGTTCCATGCCGTACGAGAAGGGCGCGATCGACCAGTACGGTCACGAGCGCTTCGCCGGCATCGGCAACCGCCTCGCGATCGAGCTGGAGCACCGCCTGGGCAAGGAGGCCCGCCCGGTCATCCTCGGCCACGTCCAGCGCGGCGGTGTGCCCACCTCGTACGACCGCGTCCTGGCCACCCGCTTCGGCTGGCACGCCGTCGAGGCCGTCCACCGCGGCGACTTCGGCAACATGACCGCCCTGCGCGGCACCGACATCGTGATGGCCCCGCTCGCCTCCGCGACGACGGAGCTGAAGACGGTCCCCGAGGAGCGCATGTACGAGGCGGAGTCCGTCTTCTGACCCGCCCGGCCGGCACCCGCCCCCCTGCCGGGCCGGGACCCTCGGCCCCGCTCTCCCGCCGGACGGCCCCGGAGACCAGTGCTCCGGGGCCGCTCCGCGCCCCGGACCCCGCTGGTTAAGATTCCGGCCGGGGGATAGGTCGGCCGAGTCGTGCGGACGGATCGGGCCTGCATGTCCGGGCTCGTCCTCCGCTCGCACGCACTCGATGGAAAGGTGCCCCACTCCCGTGGCGACCAGCTCTGCCGTCCTGACCTCCGAACCGGTCGAGAACCGACCGGGCCCCGGGGTCACCGGCCCCGCCGCACGACGCAGCCCGTTCGTCCTCGCCGCGGCCCTCGCCGCGTCCTGGGCGGTGCCGCTGCTGCTCCACGCGGTCGCCCTCGACGTGCTGCTCCTGCCCGTCCTGGTCCTGACGATCGCCGCCCTGATCCGGGTGGGCGGCGGCCTGCTCGACCGCCTCGTGGTCGCGGCCTTCCTGCTCTGCGGCGCCGTGATGGGCTTCGGCCTGCTCTTCTCCGTCTGGCCGTGGGGCCTGGCCCCCGTGCCCGGGGCCGGCCTGCTGCTGACCGTCGCCTCCGTCTCCGGCTGGCTGGCCCGCCGCAGGCCCCGCATCCCGCTGCGGCTGCGCGGCTCGGACGCCCTGGTCGCCGGCACCGTGGCCGTGGTCTGGCACTACGTCCACCACCCGGTGGCCGGCAGGTCGGCCGCCGACCGGCTGGCCCACTTCGTCACGTCCGAGGACCGGATGGGGCACTTCTCGTACTTCACCGGCATCCGGCAGGTCGGCGGCTACGCCTTCCTCCACCAGGACGCCGCCCGGACGTACATGATGACGCCGTCCGAGGCGGTCTACCCGCAGGGCTCCCACTTCCTGCTGGCCTGGACCGACGCCCTGGTGACGTCCTCGGCCCAGGCGGGCTCCGCCCTCGCCATGACGAACCGGTACTTCCTCTACGTCCTGGCCGCCTACGCACTGTTCTGCGGGGCGCTGGTCTGGGCCGCCCGCTGGATCGGCGGCCCGCGCCTGCGCGGCTGGCGCGCCGCCGCGGTCTGCGCCACCGTCGCCGCCCTGATGATGTCCGGATCGATGGCGCAGCTGATCGAACGGGGCTTCGACTCCGAGACCATCGGCCTGCTGTTCCTGGCCGTCGCCCTGGCCCTGCTGGTGCGGCCCGCGACGGGCCGGACCGAGTTCGTCCTCGTCGCGGCGGCCGGGCTGATCGCCGTCACCTACGTCTACAACCTCTACGGCGCCCTCGTCGGCATCGCCCTGGCCGCGGTGCTGATCGTCCACCGGCGCCGGTTCGCCGGACGCTGGGTCCCGGTCCTCGCGGCACTGGCCGTCGCCACCCTCGTGGCGGGGCTGCCCAGCGTCTTCTCCGTCCTCACGAAGCTGGACGTCGCCAAGACCTCGAACCTGGCCGGCCCGATGGTCATCCCCGACCGCCCGGTGTTCATCGGGCTCGGACTGCTGGCCGTGGTCGCGGCCACCCTCCCGGTGAACCGCCGGACCGGCACCGGACGGATGGTGCTGGCCCTCGTCCTCGGCGCGGCCTCGGTGATCGGCGTCTTCGGCGCCTGGCAGAAGCACACCATCGGCTACTACTCGTACTACTTCGAGAAGCTGACCGCCGCCGGGCTGGTGATCGCCCTGCTCTCGCTCGGCCTGATCGGGCTGATGCTCCCGCCCGCCGGCGGGACGACGGGCGGCGCGCTGCGCCGCCGGGCGGACCTGCTGCTGCGCTCCGGCCTCGCGGCGGCGGCGGCGCTGGCGCTGTTCGGCGGAGTCCAGTGGGGGGTGCCCTCCGGCTGGGGCCACCCCTCGGCCTGGTACGAGAGCTCCATGCTCAAGTGGGCCCGGGGCGAGGCCAGGAGCACCGACATCGGCCCGCCGGCCGCCGCCCTCACCGGGCGCGACCTGCGGGGGGTCACCTCTCCGGTGATCGCCCTGTACGGCAACGACGCCTACCTCAACCTGCGGTCGACCTTCCTCGCCCAGATCCTCACCCACCAGGCGGGCAACATGGTCGGGCTGTACGAGGTCTTCTACGTCAAGATCGGCGGACCCGCGACGGTCGAGGAGGCGGAGTACCAGGCCTCACTGGGCCACCTGAAGACCGCGATCGCCTCGTGCCCGGCCCCGCCGACCGTCCTGGTGGGCGACCGGAAGACCGCCGACCGGCTCAGGAACGACCTGGCGGCCGCCGGCAGCGCGGCCACCGTGGTCCACGCGCCGCTGCCGTAGGGAGCGCTCCGGCCGCCCGGACTCGTCCTAGGCCTTACCGCCCGCGAGCTGCCAGAACCGGTCCACGATGTCGACGAGGAACTCCCGGCCCGCGTCCCCGCTGCCGGCCTCCCCCTGGCCGCCGCCCCAGCTGAGCGTCGCCACCATCCGCGACTGGTAGTCGCCGTGCAGCTGGTCGAGCACCCACTCCAGGTTGGACTTGGGGATCGGCAGCAGCTTGCCCAGCGGCTTCACGTACGCCTGCCAGCGCGTGGTCACCGCACTGCGCAGCAGGTCGGCCAGCTCCTCCTGCTTGCCGGTGGCCGTCACGAACTGGGCCAGCGTCAGCCCGAGCACCGTGGCGAGGGCGGCGGACTGGCGTTCGTTGCCCTTCCAGCGCCCGGTGTCCTCCATCTTCTGGTACGAGTTCGTCTCCAGCCCGATCCGCCGGGCGAGTTCGTCCGCGGCGAGCCCCCGGGCCATCCTGTGCTCCCGCAGGGTGACCGGCTCGGCGAGCAGCTCCCCGGGCGAACACCACAGGACGCCCGCGAGTGCGGTGAGCTCGACCGAAGAGGGTGATATCTCGCCACGCTCCCAGGCCATCACGGTCTCGGGCGCGACGACGAGTCCGTACTGGGCGCGCAGGCCGTAGGCGACATGTCCGGGAGCCATGCCCAGGGCCGCGCGCAGGCGACGCGCGGCGGGGGCATTGAAAGGTGGGCTGGAGTGCACACCGCACACCGTAGAAGTGGCCGGGCAACGGCGCCTACAGACCAAACAAACAAGCCCATACCTCGTAGGAAAGTCCTATGCAGATAAGGGCTTTCGTCGGGTTTCCGGGCGACTGTCCGGTAATCGGTGCGCTGGAAGATCCTTTGCTCTGAGTACGGTTCCAGCCAATGCCCGTCGGCGCAAGAGCCGTCACACCCTCCACACAAGATGAACCGGACACCTATTCCTTTCCTGCTCAGCCAGATCCGCGCGCTCCAGGACTTCGGCTTCGAGCTGGAGGGGACCCGGCCCTTCGTGGACTGCCTGCGGGCCGGCCACCCGGCCGGGGACCGCTGTCCCGCCTCGCAGGCCGTCTACCGGCGCAAGCTCGCCGAGCTGGACGGCCTGATCGGCCAGCTGGCCGACGTACGGGAGCAGCTCGCGCGGCAGCTGGCCGGTGCGGAGGCGGCCGCCGGCGAGGCGGCCGTGCCGAAGTGCGAGATGACCGGATGAGGGATGACGGATGAGAGGGACGGGGACATGAAGGCTCACGGCGTGGCGCAAGTGACCGACGCGGATTTCGAGGCCGAGGTGATCGCGGAGCGCGGGCGGCCCGTCCTCCTGGAGTTCACGGCCGACTGGTGCGGCCCCTGCCGGCAGATCGCGCCCGTGCTGGCCGCGGTCGCCGCCGAGGAGGCCGACCGGCTCAAGGTCGTGCAGATCGACGCGGACAGCAACCCCGCCGCCGTCACGCGGTACGGGGTACTGTCCCTGCCGACCCTGCTCCTCTTCCGCGACGGCGAGCCCGTGCAGCAGATCGTCGGAGCCCGGGCCAAGCGCCGCCTCCTCCAGGAGCTGGAGGAGGGGCTCACGGCCGCCGCTAGGGCCTGAGCCAGACCGTCGCCAGCGGCGGGAGGGTCATGCGCAGGCTGGCCGGGCGGCCCTGTGCCGGCACCGGCTCCGCCCGCAGCGGCTGGGTGTGGTGGACGCCGCTGCCGCCGTAGACCTGCAGGTCGGTGTTGAGGACCTCCCGCCACAGCGGCACCTCCTCCGGCACGCCGATCCGGTAGCCGTGCCGGACCACGGGCGAGAAGTTCGACACCGCCAGGAGCTGCGAGCCGTCCTGCGCGTACCGCAGGAAGGCGAACACGTTGTCCTCCGCGGCGTCCGCCTCCACCCAGGCGAAGCCCTCCGGCACGGCGTCCCGCTCCCACAGGGCGGGCGCCGCCGCGTACGTGCGGTTCAGGTCGCGCACCAGGTTCCGTACGCCCCGGTGGTCGCCGGCCGCCGCGTAGGAGTCGTCCAGCAGCCACCAGTCCGGCCCGTATGTCTCCTGCCACTCCGAGCCCTGGGCGAACTCCTGTCCCATGAACAGCAGTTGCTTGCCCGGGTGGGCCCACATGAAGCCCAGGTAGGCCCGGTGCGCGGCCCGCTTCTGCCACCAGTCGTCCCCGGGCATCTTGGACACCAGCGAGCTCTTTCCGTGCACCACCTCGTCATGCGAGATCGGCAGCACGTAGTTCTCGCTGAAGGCGTAGATCATCCCGAAGGTCATGTCGTGGTGGTGGTACTTGCGGTGCACCGGATCCTTCGACATGTAGCGCAGGGTGTCGTGCATCCAGCCCATGTTCCACTTCAGGCCGAAGCCGAGCCCACCGGAGTCCGTCGGCCGGGTCACGCCGTTCCAGGCCGTGGACTCCTCCGCGATGGTCACCACTCCCGGGCAGCGCCGGTACACCGTGGCGTTCATCTCCTGGAGGAACGCCACCGCGTCCAGGTTCTCCCTGCCGCCGTGCTCGTTGGGCGCCCACTCGCCCTCGCCGCGCGAGTAGTCGAGGTAGAGCATCGAGGCCACCGCGTCCACGCGCAGCCCGTCCACGTGGAACTCCTCGCACCAGTACACGGCGTTCGCGACGAGGAAGTTGCGGACCTCCTTGCGGCCGTAGTCGAACTCCAGCGTCCCCCAGTCCGGGTGTGCGGCCCGGCGCGGGTCCTGGTGCTCGTACAGGGGCCGCCCGTCGAACTCCGCGAGGGCCCAGTCGTCGCGCGGGAAGTGCGCGGGCACCCAGTCGACGATCACCCCGATGCCGGCCCGGTGCAGCGCGTCCACGAGGAAGCGGAAGTCGTCCGGGGTGCCCATCCGCGAAGTCGGTGCGTAGAAGCCGGTGACCTGGTAGCCCCAGGATCCGCCGAAGGGGTGCTCGGCGACCGGCATCATCTCCACGTGCGTGAAGCCCAGCTCCTTGACGTACGCGGGGAGCTGCTCGGCGAGCTGCCGGTACGAGAGCCCGGGCCGCCAGGACGCCAGGTGCAGCTCGTACACCGAGAAGGGGGCCTGATGCGGGGGCCTCTCGCCGCGCCGCGCCATCCACTCCGCGTCCTGCCACACGTGGCCGGAGGCGGTGACCACCGAGGCGTTCGCCGGGGGGACCTCCGCGGACCTGGCCATCGGGTCGGCGCGCAGGGTGTGACTGCCGTCCGGGCGCGTGATGTCGTACTTGTAGAGCGCTCCGGCGCCCACACCGGGCAGGAAGAGCTCCCACACGCCGCTGGCGCCGAGCGAGCGCATCGGGTAGGCGACGGAGTCCCAGTACGAGAAGTCCCCGGCGATCCGGACCCCCTGGGCGTTCGGCGCCCACACGGTGAACCGGGTCCCGGCCACGCCCTGGTGCTCCATCGGCTGGGCGCCGAGCGCCGTCCACAGCTGCTCGTGCCGGCCCTCGCCGATCAGGTGCAGGTCCAGCTCGCCGAGGGCGGGCAGGAACCGGTACGGGTCGTGGATCTCGATCTCGTCGCTGTCGTACGTGACCAGCAGCCGGTACTCCGGCACGCCGGTCAGCGGCAGCAGGCCGGAGAACAGCCCGTCGCCCTCGTCGAAGAGTTCGGTCCGCAGCCCCTTGGCGACGACGGTGACCGCCGTGGCGTAGGGGCGCAGCACGCGGAAGGCCACCCCGCCCC
>NZ_JARAYQ010000139.1:0-22420 GCF_033794505.1 Streptomyces sp. MB09-01
TTTGTTTAAGAGAGCCGCGCTGGCCGGACAGGCCCGCGCCCTCGCCCGCTGGAACTACGTGCTCGACGGCATGGTCAAGAAGGGCTGGCTGTCCGAGACCGAGCGCGCCACGACGCAGTTCCCCGAGCCCGGCAAGGTCCGCGCGGCCGCGGGCCTGTCCGGCCAGCGCGGCTACCTGGTGGAGGCGATCAAGGACTACATCGTCGAGAACAAGATCCTCGACGACAAGACCCTCGCCGAGGGCGGCTACCGGATCACCTCCACCATCGACAAGCGCCGCCAGAACGCCTTCGTCGCCGCCGTCGACGAACAGATGGTCGGCAAGCTCGACCCCGAAACGCGCAAGGCGGACCGGCTGGTGCGCGCCGGCGGGGTCTCCATCGACCCGGCCACCGGCAAGGTCGTCGCCATGTACGGCGGCATCGACTACACCAAGCAGTACGTCAACAACGCGACCCGGCACGACTACCAGGTCGCCTCCACCTTCAAGCCGTTCGTCTTCGCCTCGGCCGTCGAGAACGGCTCCCGCACCCAGGACGGCCGCCGGATCACCCCGAACACCGTGTACAACGGCGACAACAGGCGCCCGGTCGTCGGCGGCCGGATCCGCTTCAACCCCGAGAACGAGGGCCAGGTCTCGTACGGGAACATCACCGTCAACACCGCCACCGACCTCTCCGTCAACGCCGTGTACGCCCAGATGGTCGTCGACGTCGGCACCGGCAAGGTCAAGCGGACCGCCATCGACCTCGGCATCCCCGAGGACACCCCCAACTTCGTTCCGGGCCCCGCCATGGCGCTCGGCACGATGCAGGCCAGCGTCCTCGACATGGCCCAGGCCTACGCGACCCTCGCCGACCACGGCCGCCGCACCCCGTACACCTTCCTGGAGAAGATCACCAAGGGCGGCGACACGATCGGCCTGCCCGAGCGCACCCCCGCCCAGGCCATCGGCCGCGAAGCCGCCGACACCACCACCTCCATGCTGGTCAGCGTCGTGGACAACGGCACCGGTACGGCGGCCCTCGCCGCCGGCCATCCGGCCGCCGGCAAGACCGGCACCGGGGAACTGGACCGCTCGGCCTGGTTCGCGGCCTACACCCCGAACCTCGTCACGGTCGTCTCGATGATGGGCCAGGACCCGGACACCGGAACCCTGCAGTCGCTCTACGGCGCCCTCGGCGAGCCCCGTATCGGCGGCGGCGGCTACCCGGCCCGGATCTGGGCCGCCTACACGAAGACCGCCCTGGAGGGCACCGACCCCGTCGACTTCGACCTGGAACTCCAGCCGGGCGGGGCGCAGCCCCCGCCGCCCTCCCCGGAATCCAACCCTCCGCAGCAGACGCCGGACGACGAGCTCACGCCCACGCCGCCGCTACGGCCGACCCGGCCCACGGGCGGACAGGACAACGGCGGCCGCGACAACGGCGGCCAGAACCAAGGGGGTCGGAACAACGGCGGCCAGAACCAGGGGGGACAGGACAACGGCGGCCAGAACAACGGCGGCCAGGACCAGGGCGGTCAGAACAACGGGGGCCAGAACAACGGCGGCCAGACGCAGGGCGGTCAGGACGACGGCGGCACCACCCAGGGCACCCAGGGGACGACGGGCACCCAGGGCGCCGACGGCGGGCCGGCCGACGGCCAGCGCCCTCCACCGTCGGCGTTCCTCGAATGACCGCCGACGCGGGCGGTCAGTGACCGGAGGTCACCTTCAGCCCCACCACGGCGACCAGCAGCAGACAGATGAAGAAGATCCGGGAGGCGGTGACGGGCTCGCCCAGCACCGCCATACCGAGCACGGCCGCGCCGGCGGCGCCGATGCCCACCCACACCCCGTACGCGGTACCGATGGGCAGGGTCTTCGCGGCGTAGGACAGCAGCACCATGCTCGCGACGATCCCGGCGCCCGTGAACACGCTGGGCCAGAGCCGGGTGAAGCCTTCGGTGAATTTCATGCCGATCGACCAGCCGACTTCGATCACACCGGCGACGACAAGAAGAACCCAGGCCATGACGGCACCTCCGAGACATCGAGCGATACGGGGTGCGTCGTCTTGTCGTACCCGGTACGGCGCGTCTCGTCGGGTTCTCCTCCACCGTAGCAAAAGGCAGCGAAAAGGGCCGGTGACCAAGGCCACCAGCCCTTCCTCGACTCAGCTCGGGAGCGCGCGCACGCTCACAGGTACAGGCCGGTGGAGTCCTCCGACCCCTCCAGCCGCTCCGCGGCCACGGCGTGCAGGTCCCGCTCGCGCATCAGCACGTACGTCGCGCCCCGCACCTCGACCTCGGCGCGGTCCTCGGGGTCGTACAGGACCCGGTCCCCGGGCTCGACCGTCCGTACGTTCTGCCCGACCGCGACCACCTCGGCCCAGGCCAGCCGCTTGCCCACCGCGGCCGTCGCCGGAATCAGGATGCCGCCGCCCGAGCGGCGCTCGCCCTCCGGCAGGTCGGACTTCACGAGCACGCGGTCGTGCAGCATGCGGATGGGCAGCTTGTCGTGGGTGGTGTTCTCGCTCACGATCCGAACCTACCTGCCCGCGCCCGCCCCGTGCCGCTCAGGGTCACGCGCGCCTGCGTCGTGCCGACAGGACAAGCACACCGACGACACCCACCGCGAGCAGGGCGACCGGCACGATCCGCTCGGGGCGCGGAGTCCCGTCTTCGTTGCGCAGGCCGTCCCGCAGGTCCGTCACGATGCGGTTCACCGTGACGAAGGCCCGCCCGGCCGTGTGGTCGACGGTCGAGGCGACCCGGGCCCGTGCATCCCCGATGATCGTCTTCGGGTGCACGCGCACGCCGATCTCGTCGAGCGTCTCGGCGAGCTGCTCGCGGCGGCGGACGATGTCCGCCTCGATCTGTGCGGGAGTCCTGGCTTCAGGCACCGCGCTGCCTCCGTCGTCGTGGTCCGGTGGGGGGTAGTCCCCGGTGAACAGTCTGTCAGCTTAGTCTCGAGACGTACCGATCCCCTCTTGAGGAGACTGTCCAGATGAGCGAGCGACTCCAGCCGGGCGACACCGCCCCCGCCTTCACCCTGCCCGACGCGGACGGCAACGAGGTCTCGCTCGCCGACCACAAGGGCCGCAAGGTGATCGTGTACTTCTACCCGTCCGCGCTGACGCCGGGCTGCACGAAGCAGGCCTGCGACTTCACGGACAACCTGGCCGTCCTGGCCACGGCCGGCTACGACGTCATCGGCGTCTCCCCGGACAAGCCGGAGAAGCTGGCGAAGTTCCGCGAGCAGGAAAGCCTGAAGGTCACCCTGGTCAGCGACCCGGAGAAGGAAACCCTGGCGGCGTACGGCGCGTACGGCGAGAAGAAGCTGTACGGCAAGACGGTCACCGGAGTCATCCGCTCCACGGTGGTCGTCGATGAGGCGGGCAAGGTCGAGCACGCCTTCTACAACGTCAAGGCCACGGGCCACGTAGCCAAGATCATCAAGGACCTGGGCATCTGACCCACCCGCGCCCACCACAGCGGCGCACCGACCCGGCGCGGGCCGCTCCGCTTTCCGCATGGGGCCCGCGCCCCAACTGCCACTCGTTGACGGACACGTGGTGCCGAAACCCTCACGCCAAGGCTCCCGCCCTCCCCTTAGACTGAGCGCAGCCCGGTCGGACTCAATGTCTGAATGGGGCGACATGTCGCGGTTGTGGTGGAATTGGCAGTCACGCTGGGTTTAGGTCCCAGTGGGGTAAAACCCGTGGGGGTTCGAGTCCCCCCAACCGCACGTCAACGCCGAAGGCCCCGTACCGGTTGCGTACGGGGCCTTCGGCGTGTCGCGCGTCAGCCCAGGAGTTCTCGGACCACCGGGACGAGGGCGCGGAAGGCCTGGCCCCGGTGGGAGATGGCGTTCTTTTCCGCCGGGGTGAGTTCCGCGCAGGTTCGGGATTCGCCCAGGGGCTGGAGGATCGGGTCGTAGCCGAAGCCGCCCGTGCCGGACGGGGCGTGGCGGAGGGTGCCCAGGAGGCGGCCCTCGACGACGCGTTCCGTGCCGTCGGGGAGGGCGAGGGCGGCCGCGCAGAAGAAGTGCGCGCCGCGGTGCTCGTCGGCGATGTCCCCGAGCTGGGCCAGCAGGAGGTCGAGGTTCGCCTTGTCGTCTCCGTGCGCACCGGCCCAGCGGGCCGAGAAGATGCCGGGGGCGCCGTTCAGGACGTCCACGCAGAGGCCGGAGTCGTCGGCGACCGCCGGGAGGCCGGTGGCCTGCGCGAGGGCGTGCGCCTTGAGGAGGGCGTTCTCGGCGAAGGTGACCCCGGTCTCCTTGACGTCCGGGATCTCCGGGTACGCGTCCGCGCCGACCAACTCGTGAGGCAGGCCGGCTTCGGACAGGATGGCGTGGAGCTCGGAGACTTTGCCCGCGTTGCGGGTGGCCAGGATCAGGCGGCTGGGCGTCGAGGTCATGCGGCCATTATCCCGGGGTGCAGACCTTGGAGATCTCGCTGGCCGCGTCCGCGACCGGCTGGATGTCCGGGACGCTGTTGCCGCTCTCGATGGAGGTGCGGACGTTCTTCACCGCGGTGTTCATCGAGTCGATGGCCTTGCCCAGGTCGGTGTTGTCCGTCTGGTCGCCGATCTTCTTGAGGTTCGCCTCGATCTGGTCGAGCGCGTTCTGGGCGTCCTGCGGGCTGTTGCCCGCCTGGGAGACGGCCTGCTGGAGGTCGTTCGCGCCGTCGGTGATGGCCACCGCCGTGTTCGCGCAGTCCATTGCCGTGGAGATCGCGTCGCAGGCGGACAGGGCCGGGACGGTCAGTACGGCGGCCACGGCTATGGCCGCGAGGCGGAGCTTCATGCGGTTCTCCCCGGGAGCAGGATTCGGATGCGTGGACGGGCGCACGGCTGTGACACCGTGCGCCCGTGTCTTGCTAGACGCCGGGCCGGGCCCGGCGGTTGCCGCCTAGAGTTCGAGTGCGCCCAGCTGGATGGCTTCCAGGTCCGCGCAGCCGCCGGCGGCGAGGTCGAGGAGGGCGTTCAGTTCCTTGCGGTCGAAGGGCTCGCCCTCGGCGGTGCCCTGGACCTCGACGAAACGGCCGTCGCCGGTGCAGACCACGTTCATGTCGGTCTCGGCGCGCACGTCTTCCTCGTAGCAGAGGTCGAGGAGCGGGACGCCGTCGACGATGCCGACGCTGACGGCGGCGACGGTGCCGGTCAGCGGCTTGCGGCCGGCCTTGATGAGCTTCTTCTGCTGGCCCCATGCGACGGCGTCGGCGAGGGCGACGTAGGCGCCGGTGATGGCGGCGGTGCGGGTGCCGCCGTCGGCCTGGAGGACGTCGCAGTCCAGGACGATGGTGTTCTCGCCGAGGGCCTTGTAGTCGATGACGGCGCGCAGCGAGCGGCCGATGAGGCGGGAGATCTCGTGGGTGCGCCCGCCGATCTTGCCGCGTACGGATTCGCGGTCGCCGCGGGTGTTGGTGGAGCGCGGCAGCATCGAGTACTCGGAGGTGACCCAGCCTTCGCCGCTGCCCTTGCGCCAGCGCGGGACGCCTTCGGTGAAGGAGGCGGTGCAGAAGACCTTGGTGTCTCCGAAGGAGATGAGGACGGAGCCCTCGGCGTGCTTGCTCCATCCGCGTTCGATGGTGACCGGGCGGAGCTGTTCGGGCGTACGGCCGTCGATGCGAGACATGGCTCCGAGCCTAGTCCCTGTGGTGGAACGCGAAGACCCCGTCCGGGTGGTTCCGGGACGGGGTCCGCCGTGTGGCCGGCCTCAAGGGGTTCGGGTCACATCATGTCTTCGATGTCGGCGGCGATCGGGTCGGCGTCGGTGCCGATGACGACCTGGATCGCGGTGCCCATCTTGACGACGCCGTGGGCGCCGGCGGCCTTGAGTGCGGCTTCGTCGACGAGGTCGGGGTTGACGACCTCGGTGCGCAGGCGGGTGATGCAGCCCTCGACCTCTTCGATGTTGTCGATGCCGCCGAGCCCGGCGACGATCTTCTCAGCCTTGGTGGCCATGTGTTTCTCCCTGAGTGTTTCGAAGAACGAGTCTCGGCGCGGCCGGTAACACGGAGAGCCACCTGTACGGTCCGCTTTGTCACGGTAACGCACGGTTGGCGCATCTACACGAGCGCATGCCCGGCCCCTGCCGAATGATGACGATCAGCAGCAACCTGCCCACAACTGGTCTACACCAGTGTGCCGCAAGTGTTGCGGCAGCCAAAAACGGGCCGGTCAGGGAGGACGCCGATGAGCGCGAGCATCTCCGAAGCAGCGCCACGCCCGTCGTGGCGGAACCACCTGTTCCAAGGGCTGCAGAGAATGGGGCGGAGCCTTCAGCTCCCGATCGCCGTACTGCCCGCGGCAGGCATCCTGTTGCGGCTGGGACAGCCGGACGTCTTCGGCGCGGACGGCCTGCAGTGGACGGACGTCGCCAACGTGATGGCGGGCGCGGGCGGGGCGCTGCTCGACCCCGACCTCGGCCTCCCGCTCCTCTTCTGCATCGGCGTCGCGATCGGCATGGCGAAGAAGGCGGACGGTTCGACCGCCCTCGCGGCCACGGCGGGCTTCCTCGTCTACCGGGGGGTGCTGCACGCGTTCCCGAACGAGTGCCCGGAGGGGAGCCGGAACGTCGGGGGCGGGTGCCTGGGGCAGAACGACACCTTCATCGCCTTCACCTACCAGAACCCGGGCGTCTTCGGCGGCATCATCATGGGCCTGCTCGCGGCCTGGCTCTGGCAGCGGTACCACCGGGTGAAGCTGGTGGACTGGCTCGGGTTCTTCAACGGCCGCCGGCTGGTCCCGATCATCACGTCGTTCGCCGCGATCGCCTTCGCCGCGCTCTGCCTGTGGATCTGGCCGCCGGTCGGCGGCGCGCTGGAGAGCTTCTCCGACTGGCTGCGCGGGCTGGGCTCCTGGGGCGGGGGCATCTTCGGCGTCGCGAACCGCGCGCTGCTGGTGATCGGCCTGCACCAGTTCCTGAACGTGCCGATGTGGTTCCAGTTCGGGTCGTACACGGCGCCGGACGGGAAGACGTACCACGGCGACATCAACATGTTCCTGCACGGCGATCCGGACGCGGGCCTGTTCCTGTCCGGCTTCTTCCCGATCATGATGTTCGCACTGCCGGCGGCGGCGCTGGCGATCACGCACTGCGCGAAGCCGCAGCGACGCAAGGAGGTCGGCGGGCTGATGCTGTCGGTGGCGCTGACCTCGTTCGTCACCGGGATCACCGAGCCGCTGGAGTACTCCTTCCTGTTCGTCGCGCCTGCGCTGTACGTGGTGCACGCGCTGCTGACGGGCGTGTCGATGGCGGTGACCTGGGCGCTGGGCGTCCACGACGGCTTCAGCTTCTCGGCGGGCCTGATCGACTACGTCATCAACTGGCGGCTGGCGACGAAACCCTGGCTGATCGTCCCGATCGGCCTGTGCTTCGCGCTCGTCTACTACGTGGTGTTCCGTTTCGCGATCACGAAGTTCAACCTCGCGACGCCCGGCCGGGAGTCGGACGAGGAGATCGCGGCGATGGAGGCGGAGACCACGAAGGCCTGAACCCGCTCCCCGGCAGGGTGGGGAACCCGGTCCGTCAAGGGCCCCCGGATCACGATCCGGGGGCCCTTCTGCATCCACCGGGACATGTGATCCAGGCCACAGGAAATCGAAGGTTCCTTATCTATCCCTCACCGTGTTACAACTGGTCTACACCACAATTGGTGTAGACCACGAGGCGCGTTCGAGCCCCCGTGTATCCCCCCTTTCGAAGACGCCGCCGTCCCCGTTCCCCCCTGGCGGCGCCTTGCCCACTGGAGGACCTTGTGACCACGGCTGCCGCCCCCGCGGCCGAGAAGAAGAAGGGCGCTGGCGTGATGGCCGTCATGCAGCGCATCGGCCGGAGCCTCATGCTCCCCGTGGCCGTGCTGCCTGCCGGCGCTCTCCTGCTCCGCCTGGGCGCGGCTGACATGCTCGGCGACGCAGACGTCTTCCCCACGTTCGTAACCAAGATCGCCGGCTACATGGCCGCAGGTGGCGGCGCCATCCTCGAGAACATGGCGCTGTTGTTCGCCGTGGGCATCGCGATCGGCTTCGCCAAGAAGGCGGACGGCTCCACCGCGCTGGCCGCCGTGACCGGCTACCTGGTGTTCAAGAAGGTCCTCGCCACCTTCACCGACAGCAACCTGCCGCAGGTCGAGAAGGTCATCGACCACAAGGTCGCCCTGGTGGACGCCACGGTCGACGCCGGTGTCCTCGGTGGCGTCGTGATGGGCATCATCACGGCCCTGCTCTACCAGAAGTTCTACCGGACCAAGCTGCCGGACTGGGCGGGCTTCTTCGGCGGCCGCCGCCTCGTCCCGATCCTCTCCGCCCTCGCGGGCCTGCTCGCCGGTATCGTCTTCGGTCTCATCTGGCCGGTCCTCGGCACGGGTCTGCACAACTTCGGCGAGTGGCTCGTCGGTTCCGGCGCCGTCGGCGCGGGCATCTTCGGTGTCGCCAACCGTGCGCTCATCCCGATCGGCATGCACCACCTGCTGAACTCCTTCCCGTGGTTCCAGGCCGGCTCGTTCGACACCCCGACCGGCGCCGTCCACGGTGACATCGGCCGCTTCCTCGCCGGCGACCCGACCGCCGGACAGTTCATGACCGGCTTCTTCCCGATCATGATGTTCGCCCTCCCGGCGGCCTGCCTCGCGATCGTGCACTGCGCCCGCCCCGAGCGCCGCAAGGTCGTCGGCGGCATGATGCTCTCCCTCGCGCTCACCTCCTTCGTCACCGGTGTCACCGAGCCGATCGAGTTCACCTTCATGTTCATCGCCCCGGTGCTGTACGCGATCCACGCGGTGCTGACCGGTATCTCGATGGCCCTCACCTGGGCCCTGGGCATGCGCGACGGCTTCGGCTTCTCCGCCGGCCTCGTCGACTTCCTGCTGAACCTGGGCATCGCGGAGAAGCCGTGGATGCTCGCGGGCGTCGGCCTCTGCTTCGCGGTGGTCTACTACGTCGTCTTCCGCTTCGCGATCATCAAGTTCAACCTCCCCACGCCGGGCCGCGAGTCCGACGAGGAGCTCGCCGAGCTGCTGAAGGCCGAGGCCAAGTAGGCGGCCCCGTACGAACGAAGGAGCCCCCGCTCTCCCGGAAGGGAGGGCGGGGGCTTCCCCGTGTTCCGGTACGTCAGACCTCGTAGACCGCGCCCGCGTACGCCAGGTCGACCCGGCCGTCGTAGACCGCGCGGGCGTCGGCGAGGTTCTGCGCCGCGTCCGTCCACGGCGGGATGTGGGTGAGGACGAGCCGGCCGACGCCGCCGCCGCGCGCGTACTCGCCGGCCTCGCGCCCGTTCAGGTGGAGGTCCGGGATGTCCTCCTTGCCGTGTGTGAAGGAGGCCTCGCAGAGGAAGAGGTCGGTGCCGTCGGCGAGCAGTCCCAGCTCGGGGCAGGCGCCGGTGTCCCCGGAGTACGTGAGCGAGCGGCCGCCGTGCTCGATGCGGATGCCGTACGACTCGACGGGGTGGGCGACCCGCTCGGTGCGGATCTGGAACGGCCCGATCTCGAAGTTCCCGGACTTCAGGGTGCGGAAGTCGAAGACCTCGCTCATCGAGCGCTCGTCGGGGACGTCGTCGTAGGCGGTGGTCAGGCGCCGCTCGGTGCCCTCGGGCCCGTAGACGGGGATGGTGCCGCAGCGGCCGCCCTCGTGCCGGTAGAAACGGGCGACGAAGTACGCGCACATGTCGATGCAGTGATCGGCGTGCAGATGGCTCAGGAAGATCGCGTCGAGGTCGTAGAGCCCGCAGTGGCGCTGGAGATCGCCGAGGGCGCCGTTGCCCATGTCGAGGAGCAGCCGGAAGCCGTCGGCCTCGACGAGGTAGCTCGAACAGGCCGATTCCGCGGACGGGAACGACCCCGAACAGCCGACGACGGTGAGCTTCATGGAGCGTGAACCTCCGTGGACGGTCCGTGGACGGAATGCGGGCCGTGCGTGCGTCGAGCGTAAGGCGCGAAACGTCCGGTCGCTCCTCCGCGGCGGGCCGTTGTGGGGGAAGTCACCGCCTGCACCACTCATACCCAGTAATGGCAAGCGGTCAGGCGTACGGGCCTAGAGCAAACTGCCCATGCCGCCGTGCGGCCGCGCCGGGTGCCGGGTGACGGTGGCGCGGCTACGGTCGAACCATGGACACGTCCTGGTGGCCCGCGGTGGCTGCGGTCGTGGCAGTGGCGCTGGTGGTGCTGGTCGCCGGGGGACGGCTGGGGCTCCCCCGCCGGCCCCCGTCGGCGCACGGGTCCGGTCCGCCGCCGCATCCGCGCGCCGGCGAGCTGTGGTCCTTGGCGGACGGCCGCACGTGTCTGGTCCTGGCGGTCGAGTCGGTACGGGGCCGCCGCGCGCGGGTCGCGTGGATCACCGGGAAGTACGACGACCGGCGGGTCGGGGTGATCCCGCTGCCCCCGGGGACGGTGGGGGCGCAGGGCCGGGCGGCCTTCCTGGAGGCGGACCGGCCGGCGGAGGTGTCGCTGTGGGATTTCCGCACGCGGCGAGGGGTGCTGGACCCGGCGGTGTGGGACGAGATCAAGGGACTGGGAGGCGGACGGTGAAACCGGTGATCCGCTTGCGGCGTGTGTACGACGCGCCGGAGCCGGGCGCGGACGGGGTGCGGGTCCTCGTGGACCGGCTCTGGCCGCGGGGCCTGGCGAAGGAGGCGGCGGGGGTGGACGAGTGGCCGAAGGCGCTCACGCCGTCGAACGAGCTGCGCAAGTGGTTCCACGGGGGTGGCTCCGCCGGGGAGTTCCGGGAGCGGTACGAGGCGGAGCTGGCCGGGCCGGAGGCGGTGGCGGAGCTGGCGCGACTCCGTTCCCTGGCCGAGGCGGGCCCGCTCACCCTCCTGACCGCGGTCAAGGACCCGGCCTCCAGCCACGCGGCCGTGCTCGCGGAACTGCTGTCCGACTGACCGGGCCCGCCCCGGCCCGGTCCTCGAGCGCCGTCACGATCCCAGCCCCGCCGGCGATCGAGGCGCGGGGGTGGGGGCGGAGCCCCGGCCCTCAAGCCCCGCCGGCGATCGAGGCGCGGGGTCGGGGGCGAGCCCCGTCCTTGAAGCCCCGCCGGCGATTGAGGCGCGGGGGGCGGGGGCGGAGCCCCGGTCTTGAAGCCCCGCCGGCGATTGAGGCGCGGGTCCGGGGCGGAGCCCCGGGAGGCGGCGCCGCGCCCGAAACGGCCGGGCAACCCCGCAGGGGCTACGCCCAGAGTTGGCCCTGGAGGACCTCGATGGCCTCTTCAGTGGTGGCGGCCGTGTAGACCCCGGTCGAGAGGTACTTCCAGCCGCCGTCGGCCACGACGAAGACGATGTCCGCCGTTTCGCCCGCGGCCACCGCTTTGCGGCCGACGCCGATCGCCGCGTGCAGGGCGGCTCCCGTGGAGACGCCCGCGAAGATCCCCTCCTGCTGCAGCAGCTCCCGCGTGCGGGTCACCGCGTCCGCCGAGCCCACCGAGAAGCGGGTCGTGAGGACCGAGGCGTCGTACAGCTCGGGGACGAAGCCCTCGTCGAGGTTGCGCAGCCCGTACACCAGGTCGTCGTACCTCGGCTCCGCCGCGACGATCTTCACTCCGGGCACGTTCTCGCGCAGGTAGCGGCCGACGCCCATCAGGGTGCCGGTCGTGCCGAGTCCTGCCACGAAGTGGGTGATCGACGGAAGGTCGGCGAGGATCTCCGGGCCCGTGGTGGCGTAGTGCGCGCCCGCGTTGTCCGGGTTGCCGTACTGGTAGAGCATCACCCAGTCCGGGTGCTCCGCGGCCAGTTCCTTGGCCAGCCGGACCGCGGTGTTCGAGCCGCCGGCGGCCGGCGACGAGATGATCTCGGCTCCCCACATGGCCAGCAGGTCGCGCCGCTCCTGGCTGGTGTTCTCCGGCATGACGCACACGATGCGGTAGCCCTTGAGCTTGGCCGCCATCGCCAGCGAGATGCCGGTGTTGCCCGAGGTCGGCTCGAGGATGGTGCAGCCGGGGTACAGCCGGCCGTCCTTCTCGGCCTGCTCGACCATGTGGAGCGCGGGGCGGTCCTTGATCGAGCCGGTCGGGTTGCGGTCCTCCAGCTTGGCCCAGATGCGGACGTCGTCGGAGGGCGACAGCCGGGGCAGCCGGACCAGCGGCGTGTTGCCGACCGCGGCCAGCGGGGAGTCGTAGCGCATTACTTCGATCCGCCGGCCACGGCCGGGAGGATGGTGACGCTGTCGCCGTCCTTGAGCGCGGTGGAGATGCCGTCGAGGAAGCGGACGTCCTCGTCGTTGAGGTAGACGTTCACGAAGCGGCGCAGCTCGCCGCCCTTGGCGTCGTCGACGATGCGCTCCTGGATGCCCTTGTGGCGGGTCTCCAGGTCGGCGAAGAGGTCGGCGAGGGTCGCGCCCTCACCGGAGACGGCCTTCTCGCCTTCGGTGTAGGTGCGGAGGATGGTGGGGATGCGGACCTCGATGGCCATGGCTGTCTCCAGTCGTCAGGGCGTAGGCAGGGGCGTGAGAACGTGCGGCGCGCGGTTCGTCGGCCCCCCGCGCAGAGGGGCTCTGGTGCTCAGACGGCAGGACAGATGGCGCTGGCGAGGCGGCACAGGTCGACGTGCAGCCGCGCCACGAGCAGCAGCCTGCCGGGCGTCTCGATGCTCACGTCGTGGGAAACCATGCGGTCATGTTAACGATTCCCCGTCCCGGGTTTGGAGTGTGATCCCGCATCGTGGACGTCGACCGCTCACATGATGGTCAGTAGGCCTCGACGACCTGCACTTCTTCCTCGGTGATCACACCGTCGACGATCCGGTACGAGCGGAACTGGAACTCTCCGAGGCCGTCCTCGTCCGCCGTCGAGACGAGGACGTAGTGCGCGCCGGGCTCGTTCGCGTACGTGACGTCGGTGCGCGAGGGGTAGGCCTCGGTGGCGGTGTGCGAGTGGTAGACGATCACCGGCTCCTCGTCCCGGTCGTCCAGCTCGCGGTAGAGCTTCAGCAGATCCTTCGAGTCGAACTCGTAGAACGTGGGCGAGCGGGCCGCGTTGAGCATCGGGATGAACCGCTCGGGGCGGCCGGTGCCGGCCGGGCCCGCCACGACGCCGCACGCCTCGTCGGGGTGGTCCTGGCGGGCGTGCTTGACGATCTGGTCGTACAGGGCCTGGGTGAGGGTCAGCATGAGCGACAGGATAAGCAGACGGGCCCTTCCGTACCGAGGAGTGGTACGGAAGGGCCCGCATGGTGGACATACCAGCCCGGAGACAACGTCACCGGAGCACGGTTCCCGGCCGTGGCAGGCGGCCGGGACCCAGGGTTTCCGGGTGCTACGAGGCCTTGGTGAAGGCCGCGCCGCGCGGGTCGCGGGACTTCATCACCAGGTACGAGACGCCCAGGATCAGACCCCACAGCGGGGCGCAGTAGAGCGAGACGCGGGAGTCCTTGTCGGCGCCCATCATCACGATGACCATGCCGATGAAGAGCAGCGCGAACCAGCTCGTGTACGGGGCGCCGGGCGCGCGGAACGCGGACTGCGGCAGCTCGCCGCGGTCGGCCTTGGCGCGGTAGCGGATCTGGCAGACCAGGATCATGATCCAGGCCCACATGCCGGAGATGGTGGCGAAGGAGACGACGTAGTCGAAGGCCTTGCCCGGGGCGACGTAGTTGATCCAGACGCCCACCAGCATCAGCGCGGCCGAGAAGGTGGTGCCGATGAGCGGGGTGCCGCTCTTGGTGAGCTTGGTGAAGACCTTCGGGCCCTGGCCGTTGAGCGCGAGGTCGCGCAGCATGCGGCCGGTGGAGTACATGCCCGAGTTGCAGGAGGACAGGGCCGCGGTCAGCACCACGAAGTTGACGATGGCGGCGCCGACGCCGAGGCCCATGCGCTCGAAGGCGGCGACGAAGGGCGAGACGCCGGGCTGGAAGTGCGTCCACGGGACGACCGACAGGATCATGATCAGTGCGCCGACGTAGAAGACGGCGATGCGCCACGGCACGGTGTTGATGGCCTTGGGCAGGGTCTTCTCGGGGTCCTTGGACTCGCCGGCGGTGACGCCGACCAGCTCGACCGCGAGGAAGGCGAACATGACGATCTGCAGGGTCATCAGCGTGCCGCCGATGCCCTTGGGGAAGAAGCCGCCGTCGTTCCACAGGTTGGTGACGGTGGCGGTGTCGGCCGCGTCGGAGAAGCCGATGGTGAGGATGCCGGCGCAGATCAGGATCATGCCGACGATGGCGGTGACCTTGACCATGGAGAACCAGAACTCCAGCTCACCGAAGAGCTTCACGGAGATCAGGTTGGCGGCGTAGAGGATCACGGTGAAGATCAGCGCGTAGGCCCACTGCGGGAAGCTGTCGTGGGTCCAGTACGACATGTACTGCGCGGCGGCCGTGACCTCGGTGATGCCGGTGACCACCCAGAACAGCCAGTACGTCCAGCCGGTGACGTATCCCCAGAACGGGCCCAGGAACTCGCGGGCGTAGTCCGAGAAGGAGCCGGAGACGGGGCGGTACATGAGCAGCTCGCCCAGGGCCCGCATGATGAAGAAGATGACCAGGCCCGCGATGGCGTAGGCCAGGATCAGGCTGGGGCCGGCCTTGGAGATCGCCTTGCCGGCGCCCAGGAACAGGCCGGTGCCGATGGCGCCGCCGATCGCGATCATCTGGATCTGCCGGGCGCCGAGCGTGCGGTGGTAGCCGTCGCCGCCCTCGCCCTGTGTGCCCTCGCCGGGCGTCTTGCCGTGCTGCTCGACCTGCACAGAGGTCATGTCTGGTGCGCCTTTCTCCACGCCGACCCGCGCCTCGACTGGCTGCGGATCGGGTCCTCGATCCCCCCGGATACGGATGGAGTTGCACGCCGGCGGTCCGCCGGTCCAAGCGAGCCGGGGGACATGGGTGGCGTCCCTTCGGCAGTCGTGAAGATTTATCACGGGCTTACGGCCGCCCGAGGGGGAGAAATGTGGCGCAGGGCACCAAAAATTCAGGACAAAGGCGATCGAACAGATCAGATCACCGCATGGCGGTGATCTGATCGTTATCCGGATTTGAGCGTCCGCTGAGCGAACAGTGTTCCCACTTGAGGATCTTCAGAGGATCTTCGGCGGGTCCCGGCGCGCCCCCGGCGGGTCACAGCGTCTCGATGAGCGTCTCCTGCAGCCCGCCCAGCCAGAGGTACGCCATCACCATCGGCTTGCGCGGGTCGTCGTCCGGCAGCCGGAACAGCGCGGCGCTCTCGTCGTCCTCGGTGATGTCGAGGCGGGCCGCGAGGGTCAGGCGCAGGTCGTTGAGCGCGCCGAGCCAGCGCAGCGGCAGCTCCCCGGTCAGCTCCAGCACGGCCGCCCCGTCCCCGGCCGGTGTGAGCCCGTCCAGGCTGCGCACGACGGCCAGCGCGTCCTCCCGCTTGCGGGTGCGCAGGTCGTTCTCGGTGAAACGGCGGAACTCCGCCGAGTGGGCGCGCAGCTCCTCCGGATCCTCCTTGGGCCCGGGCCCGTCAGGGCCCCCGTAGGCGTCGGGGAAGAGCCGGGCGAGCGCCGGGTCGGTCGGAGGCTCGGAGGGACCCTCGGCGAACAGCGCGGCGAGCGGGTCGGCGTCCTCGGCGGGCTCCGGCTCGCCGGGGCCGATCAGTTCGAGCATCTGGACGGCCAACGAGCGCAGGATGGAGATCTCGATCTCGTCGAGCGCGATGGCGGCGCCGCCGCCCTTCAGGGGCTGGAAGGTGCCGCCCATCAGGTGCGGTCCTGGGAGAGGGTCGCCCACAGGCCGTAGCCGTGCATGGCCTGCACGTCGCGCTCCATTTCCTCGCGGGTGCCGCTGGACACGACCGCCCGCCCCTTGTGGTGGACATCGAGCATCAGCTTGTGCGCCACGTCCTTCGAATAGCCGAAGTACGCCTGGAACACGTACGCCACGTAGCTCATGAGGTTGACCGGGTCGTTGTGCACCAGGGTCACCCAGGGGACGTCGGGTTCGGGGACGGCGAAGGTCTCTTCGGCCGATTCGGTGCGTTCGATCTCTACAGGAGCAACACTCACTTGTCCCATGCTGCCACCGTGACGGGCCCGTCGCACAAACGGGTCCTAGATCTCGTCAGTTTGACGAGATGTGCGCTAGCATCCGTGACATGAACCCTGCGGACCTGGGGCTGCCGGTGGACGTGCCGTCGACAGCGCTCTTCACGGACCATTACGAGCTCACGATGCTGCAGGCCGCCCTGGCCAACGGCACCGCCGACCGCCGCTCGGTCTTCGAGGTCTTCACCCGGCGGCTGCCCGAGGGGCGCCGTTACGGGGTGGTCGCGGGAACCGGGCGGGTGCTGGACGCGGTGGAGAACTTCCGCTTCGACGGCGCGGTGCTGGAGTTCCTGCGCGAGCGGGCCGTCGTCGACATGCGGACCCTGGACTGGCTGGCCTCGTACCGCTTCTCCGGCGACATCTGGGGCTACCCGGAGGGGGAGGTCTACTTCCCCGGGTCGCCGATCCTGCGGGTCGAGGGCAGCTTCGCGGAATGCGTGCTGCTGGAGACCGTGATCCTGTCGATCCTCAACCACGACTCGGCGATCGCCGCGGCCGCCTCCCGGATGTCCTCGGCGGCGGGCGACCGCCCGCTGATCGAGATGGGCGCGCGGCGCACGCACGAACTGGCGGCGGTGGCCGCGTCGCGGGCCGCGTACGTCGGCGGCTTCGCCTCGACCTCGGACCTGGCGGCCGGCTTCCGGTACGGGATCCCCACGGTCGGCACGAGCGCGCACGCCTTCACGCTGGTGCACGACAGCGAGCGGGACGCCTTCACCGCACAGGTGGCCTCGCTGGGACGGGGCACCACCCTCCTGGTGGACACCTACGACGTGGCCGAGGCCGTCCGCACCGCCGTCGAGGTGGCCGGCACCGACCTCGGCGCGGTCCGGATCGACTCCGGTGACCTGCTGCTGGTCGCCCACCGGGTGCGGCAGCAGCTGGACGAGCTGGGGGCGACGGCGACGAAGATCGTGGTCACCTCGGACCTGGACGAGTACGCCATCGCCTCGCTGGCGGCGGCGCCCGTGGACGCGTACGGCGTGGGCACGCAGCTGGTGACGGGCAGCGGGCACCCGACGTGCTCGATGGTCTACAAGCTGGTGGCGCGGGCCGTCTCCGCGGACCCCAAGGCGGCGCTGGCTCCGGTGGCGAAGAAGTCCTCGGGCGGCAAGACCTCCATCGGCGGCCGCAAGTGGGCGGCGCGGCGGGTGGACGCGGAGGGCGTCGCCGAGGCGGAGGTCGTCGGGACCGGGCCGGTCCCGTCGGCCCTGGCCGAACGCCAGCTCCTGACCCAGCTGGTCAAGGCCGGCGAGGTGGTCGCCCGGGAGCCGCTGGAGGCCGCGCGCGAACGCCACCGCGCCGCGCGGGCGGGGCTGCCGCTGTCCGCGACGCAGCTCTCGCGCGGCGAGGCGGTGCTCCCCACGGAGTACGTGTAGCCGCAGCTCCGCAGCCGGGACTCCGCCCCGGACCCCGCTCCTCGAACGCCGGAGGCGCTGAAAGATTGCGGCGCGGGGTCCGGGGCGGAGCCCCAGTTTCGGGAAGGGGCGGGGTGGGGGAAGAGCCCCCGCAGGGCCCCGCCGCACAGGGACATCGAGCCGAAGGACAACGTCATGCACCGCGCACTGATCGTCGTCGACGTACAGAACGACTTCTGCGAAGGCGGCAGCCTCGCGGTCGCCGGCGGAGCCGACGTCGCCGCCGCCGTCACCGAGTACATCGGCCAGGCCACGGCCGCGTACCGGCACGTCGTCGCCACCCGGGACCACCACGTCGATCCCGGTGCCCACTTCGCGCACCCCCCGGCGGAGCCCGACTTCGAGACCTCCTGGCCGGTCCACTGCGTCGCCGGGACCGAGGGCGTGGGCTTCCACCCGAACTTCGCCCCGGCCGTGGCCTCGGGCGCCGTCGCCGCCGTCTTCGACAAGGGCGCGTACGAGGCCGCGTACAGCGGCTTCGAAGGCGCCGACGAGAACGGGGCGACCCTCGGCCAGTGGCTGCGGGACCGGCAGGTCACCGAGGTGGACGTGGTCGGGATCGCCACCGACCACTGCGTCCGGGCCACCGCCCTCGACGCCGCCCGCGCCGGCTTCGGCACCCGGGTCCTGCTGGACCTGACGGCCGCCGTCGCCCCGCACACCACCGCACGGGCCCTGGAGGAGCTCCGTGCGGCGGGGGTGACCCTGGTGGGCCACCAGGCGGGCCGGGACGGCCACGAGGGCCACCAGGGCGGCCAGGCCGGCTAGGACGCGGTCAGGAGTCGTCCTAGGTCCCCAGCAGGGCCCGGATGGGGTGCCAGAGCTCCTGCGCGCGGTCGGGCGCGCCGCGCCACAGCAGGCCGTCCGGGTGGTGCAGGACGGCCGTGACCTCGTCCGGCGTCGGCGGGTGCGCGTTGCCCCGCAGGTACACCGCCCGCATCCCGAGGTTCCGCAGCCTGGTCAGGGCGCGGGCCCGGTTCGCGGCGTGTACCAGAACGCGGACATTTCCGCCTTCTCCACACGGCCGCGGCAGCGTGAGCGCGACGACCACGCTGCCGCCCGGCAATCTGACGAAACCTCCACCTGGCATGGATGTCATCTCCCCCGTCAATAAGAAACTCGTACCGCGCATCTAAACGCGATCGACCGCCGCCCGCTAGAGGGCGACGGCCGATCATGCCTTGACCTGCGGTTTTATCGAATTACTTCGAGGAGGGGCCCACCTCGACGGTCATGACCTCACCGTCGTAGGTCTCCTTCAGGATCTTGATCTTGGTGTTGGTGTCAGTGACCTTCACCGATCCGGTCGGGTTCTCGTCGTAGAAGTACTTGCCCTTGTGGTCGTCGAAGACCAGGTTGGCGGGCTTCGGCTTCAGGAAGAGCGACTCGCCGTTCTTGTGCAGCGTGAACGCGTCCGTCGAGTAGGCGCTGAAGGTCGCGTCGTACGGCTGGATCTTGTTCCGCAGCAGGGTGCCGTCGGCCCACTTCATGGGCTTGGCGTTGGCGTCGATCGGAAGGATCAGACCCTGGCCCGGGTGCTGGCTGGTGTTGTTGTCCTTCTGGGAGGTGTCCCACTGCCAGATGAGCAGGCCGTCCTGGTACGGGTAGTGCTCGACCCAGTCGGGCTTGGTGTTGCCGAAGCCGAAGTTGTACGGGCCGACCTTGAGGGTCTTGTCGTACGAGACGTAACGGCGGTTCTCGGCCAGGTAGTACTGCGCGTACTCCTTGCTGAAGCTGGCGCCGATGCGGGAGAAGCCCTTGCCGGTCCAGCCGTTGTCACCGTTCTCGGCGCCGTCGGTGAACAGCGCGGAGCCGTCCGCGGTGAGGGTCACGGCGTCGGCGGTGAAGCCCTTGCCGCCCGCGCCGCCGTCCGTCTGGTAGCGGAAGCGGAGGTCGACCTTCTTGCCCGCGTAGGCGTCGAGCGGGAAGTTCAGCGACTTCCAGGCACCCGAGACACCGGTGAGCGACGGGCTGCCGGAGGCGTCGGCCGGGAGGGCCGTGCCGTCGGCGGTGCCGGCGAGGGCGGTCCAGGTGGCGCCGCCGTCCGTGGACACCTCGGTGTAGAGGTAGTCGTAGTCGGCCTCGATGTCCCACCAGCCCTTGAGGGACAGCGCGGCGGACGTCTTGCCCGTCAGGTCCACCGAGCGGGTGAGGGTGTTCTTGAGGTCGTCACCCATGCCGCTCCACCACTGGGCGGAGCCCTCGGCGGGCGCGACGACCTCGGTCTTGACCTGCTTCTTCGGCAGCTCGACGACCAGGGCCTGCTTGTCCTTGGTGTTGAACTCCGACACGCCCAGCTTGTGGGTGGACTTCGTCGCGGCCTTCGCCGTGTCGTAGTTCAGCCAGCCCAGCTGGAGCTTGTCCCAGGCGGTCATGTCGCCCGGGAGGTCGCCGATGGAGTCCTTGCCGGTGCCGAGCCAGGAGCCGGCCGACATCAGGGACCAGAAGCCGACGCTGTTCTCGCCGCCACCGGAGGTGTCGTAGAGGTCGGGCAGGCCGAGGTCGTGGCCGTACTCGTGCGCGAAGACGCCGAGGCCGCCGTTCTCGGGCTGCATCGTGTAGTCGCCGACCCAGATGCCGGAGTTGCCGATCTGGGTGCCGCCGGCCTTGTTGTTGTCCGGGCCGGTCTTGCCCGCCGCGGTGCCGTAGGCGTACCAGCGGTGCGCCCACAGCGCGGTCGTGCCCTGCACGCCGCCGCCGGCCGACTCGTCCTCGCCCGCGTGGACGATCTGGAAGTGGTCGATGTAGCCGTCGGGCTCGTTGAAGTTGCCGTCGCCGTCGAAGTCGTAGCGGTCCCAGAGGTCGTACTGGGCCAGCTTCGCCTTGATCTCGGCGTCGGTCTTCCCGGCCTTCTTCTGGGCCTCCACCCACGCCGTGACGCCGTCCTTGACGGTGTCCCAGACGTTGGAGCAGTTGGACTGGCCGCAGTAGTTGGAGCCGTAACGGCCCTCGTTGTACGGGACCTTGACCCAGTCGGCGACCTCGCCCTCGACCGAGTAGCGACCCGAGGAGGTCTTCTCGTAGTAGGTCTTCAGCGAGTCCTTGCCCTCACCCGACGCGAAGTACAGGTCCTGGAAGTACTCGCGGCTGAAGTCCTTGCGCCAGGCGGTGCTGTTGTCCTTGGCGCGGTCCGGCTGGGCGATCGTGTTGTGCAGCGGACCGGGGGTGCCGCCGTACTTCGGGACCGCCGGCTGCGGGCCGGGGCCGTCCGGGTCGTGCATGGTCGTGCTGTCGACCTGGTCGCCGAACTCGACGAGGATCGTGAAGATCTTGTCGGTCTTCTCGCGGCCGAGCTCGACGTACTTCTTGTCGTCGAGCTTGACGACCTTGGAGGCGCCGCGCTGCTCGACGTCCTTCTTGCCCTGGAGCACCTGGTCCAGGGCGGCCTTGCGCTGCTGGGCCTGCTGCTCGCTGAACGGGCCCTTCAGGTCGTGCTCGACGACCTTGGCAGGAGCGGTCGGGTCCTGCCGGTCGGCCGCGGGAGCCGGGGCGGCCGAGGCCTTGCCCTCGGCCTGGGCCGCGGTGACGGTGAAGAAGGTGGCGCTTGTCGCACAAGCAGCCATGGTCACGGTGACGGCGGCAGCGCGTATCGCACGCCGTCTGGCGGAATTGCTGGTCACTTGATGTCGTTCCCCTCCCGCGGCCGCGACGTAGGTCGGAACTTCTCCATAGGAGCGGGGGGTTCCGCGCGGCGCGCGTCTCAAGTGACGACATTTGACCGGAGAGAAGCAAGAAAAGACAGACCTTGACTTGACCCTTACAACTGCACTATGCGGTCAGGGAGTTCCGGTATCCGGACGTTCCGCTGCCATACGGGGCGAAGGGCGCTTCCCCACCCTGTCGAAGGTCCGTCCCGTCCCCATTTCCCCCTCCGCCGCGGCACGAAAAATGATCCCGTGCGCCCCCCGTGCTCCGGCACCGTGTGTTAGGTCACGCTTACCGGCGGTTCCTCTCGGGCATCTCCCGTCATAGAGTCACTTGACGCGCGACCTAGTTGAGCCGACTCCCCCTCCCCTCCCGAGGACGGATATCGCCATGCCGCGTCCGACTGCCGCACAGCTCGCCTACGGGTCCGCCACGGTCATCGTGTCGACGATCGCCATGCTGCTGCTCTCGCAGACGAGCACCGGGCTCGGGGTCGCGGTGATCTCCGCAGCCGCGCTCGCCCTGGGTCTGCTCGTCGCCCTCACCGTGCCCGTGCCCCGTCGCCGCGGCCGTCACGCGGCCGGTACGAGGGCCCCCGCGGCCTCCGCGCCCGCCGCGGAGCCCGCCTCCCACGAGGGTGCGTCGCCAGCTGCCCGGGTGCCCGATCCCCGGACCGCCGAGGCCGAACACCCCGTCCACCACTGAGCTTTCGCCCGCCGCGCGGACGGTGCGCGCGGCGGGCGGGAGCCGAGTGCGACGCGGCGCGGGCGGACGCCCCGGAGGACGTCCGCCCGCGCTGCGGCGCGCTGCCCGCGCGCTAGGTGGTGGCCTGGACCACGACCGTCTTGGCGGCCTTGTCGTGCAGGCCCTGCTTGTACGGCTTGTCGACGAGGATCGAGACCACCAGGGCGATCGGCCACAGGCAGAAGCAGCAGATCAGCGTCGGCAGCCAGAGCACGGCGGCGCGGCCCAGGGCCGCCTTGGAGTTCGGCACGCTGCCGTCGTTGAGCATCGCGACGCGCAGGCCCAGCGCCTTCTTGCCTACGGTCTGGCCGCTCTTCTGGGTGAACCACCAGTCGTAGCCGACGTACGCGGCGATCGAGATCAGTGTCATCAGCAGGCCGCTGCCGCTGTACGACTTGGTGATGACCTCGCTGACGTCCTCGCCCCGTTCCGTCTCGACCATGTACCGGTTCGTGCCGAAGGCCAGCTGGAGGAGGAACAGCGGGACGGCGACGATCAGCACGTCGATGATGCGTGCGGCGAGCCGCCTGCCGAAGTCGGCGAGCGGGGGCATCCCCGCGAGCGGATCGGGCATGCCGTGGCCGCCGCCGTACGGGTCACCACCGCCGTAGGGGGGCGGCCACGGCATGCCCGATCCGCTCGCGGGG